>JAFTRV010000021.1 GCA_017462065.1 Bacteroidaceae bacterium | reverse complement strand
TTATCCTCGGAGAACATAGCGGTAAGGTGTTGTAAATCTTTTTATTGCAACCTAAAGTTACAACAATTATCGCTATTCTCCTAATTTTCAATGAGTTAATTTTAATACAAATTAAAATTCTTATATCGAACTCGCGTTAATATAAGAGATATGAGAATAAAAGAAGGATTTGAATTACAGAACGTATGCGGAGAGCATATCGTCATTCCCGCAGGAGAGGAGAATGTCGATTTCAGCCGCATCATAAGCCTTAACCCCACAGCGGCATACCTGTGGGAGAACGTTGCAGGCAGGGAGAATTTCACCGTTGAGGATTTGGCGAAGCTGCTCCTCGACGAGTACGAGGTAGACGAGCAGACAGCTCTTGAGGACTGCAAGCTGATTGCGGAACGCTGGGAAGAGGTCGGGCTCGCAGAGAAGTGACCCGAAGAGAAGACACATGCGACGGCTCGGCTAAAAGTTCTTAGCCGAGCCGTCGCATGTATAGCCCTATTGCAACATTATCGCTTACGGCAAACAGAAACCAACAACAAAGCCCACACAGAATCCCCACTTAGCCATTAAAAAGGCATCGGCACCGTGCAGCTGCACGGTGCCGATGCTCATTATATCAGACGCATGTTTACTTGAAGTAAATCTTCTTGCCGTTCTGAATGTAGATGCCCTTTGCAGGGTTAATCACCTTGCGGCCTGAGAGGTCGTAGATTTCGTCGTTCTCCACGCCTTCAACACCCTCCATAACTACATCCTCTACATTTGTGATAATATGGTCTGCCAGTTCCTTGTTCTTTTCGATGCAAGCAAGCTCAAGAGTCCACAGCGTCTGTCCTGCAGCAGGGAGCTTAAGCGTAACATTGCCCTTTGTATCCGTAGAGAACACTCTGTCGGACAAGGCGATTACCACACCGCCATTCTCGCTGTCATAGGAAATCTTTACAGGAATACAGTTCTCCTTTTTAGAATAAAGAACGCTGCTGTACTCGTTCATGCGATATATAAAGCCTTCCGAGCCATAGTTATACATATTGTACTCGCCGGGCTTGCCGGTAGACGCAAAGCTCCAAAGCGCCATTTCGTCGGCCTTATTAGAGCCTACAGTAACCAGACGGTCCTTTGTAGAGGACTTAGTTGATACGCTCAGGCAGTCGCCCGTCGCATTGTCGTACAAACGATAGAGAACAACGTTCTCGCCTGCTGTCTGCATTGGAGAGCTAAGCACATACGTACCCTCTATCTTATGGAACAGGTCACGGAGCTGAGCAAGATATGTTCTGTGCATAGCGGCATTGTCAAGGTCGGCCTTGACTGTAGCATGCAGCGTGTGAAGGTCGGTTGCGTATTGCGTAAGGTTAGTATTCTTCACAATCACGTTGTCGTTGAATATGTTCGGTGTGCCCAAGTTCTCCTCATTCACAACCTCTGCAACGATATAGCCTGCGTTTGCGGCAGCGTCCTCAAGTTCGTTCTTGTAGAACTCGTCGGAATTGTCCTCCTTCACATAGCATGTCCAGAGCGAAGCCTCCTCGGCAGGACCTACGCCTACGACAACCTTGCCCTCTGTAAGGTCAGCTGTACCGGCACCGAACGAGATCGGTGTCTCGCCGACTGTAGTAAAGTAAACCTCGCCGTCCTCGGTATAATCGAAAGTAAACATTGCAGCCTGGACTGTAGAGCCTGCGTCGCAGAACACCTCGTTATTACGAGTAAACGTTCTGATGTACTTTCCGTTAGAGTTATTCTTGATGTAGAATGTATTAGGAATGCCTGTATACTCAAGAGTCCAGCCTGCGGCATCGTAATCGAACATATCGACGCTGTTGCTCAAAAGAAGGCCTTCGTAAGAATAAATCAGCACTCTGTTAGAAGAATATTCATTGAGCATTACGAAGCTCATGCCTTCTTCGAGACGCTTACGTGTGCTTTCGTCGGCCAAGAGGCGGTCACACTCGTTCACGAGCATCACGCTCCAGTCGGCATAAGAATGAGCAGGCGTATAGCCGGCAACGTTTCTGTTGTCATAGTCCTTTTTCGCATTGCTATACATTTCGGTAAGCTCAGTTACAGCTTCGGGATAGAAATGTCCGATTTCATAGCCCTTTTTAACAACACGCTTTGAGTATCTGTATGCTCTGTCCAGAGCCACCTTCAATGCGTCGAGCTGCATTTCGAGAGGGCCTTCCGATGCCGGCTTAACCTCAGCGTCTTCGCCATTAGCCTGTGCTGCCACAACCCTCAGTTCCTTGCCTGCAGCCTTCGCCGGAATATTCATTTTATAGGTATTGGTATAAGTAAGCAGCTCGCCGGTCTCCTTATCGTACATCTTGAAACCTACCGCTCCCTTGGCGCCATTGCCCTCTACAATTGTCACGGTTCCGCTTGATACCGAGTAGTAGTAGTTCTCGGCCTTCACGCTCTCGTCGAGGTAGTCGTTCCACTGACCGAAGCTACCCACCTCGCCAATACGCTCGCCTTCCCAGTCGGCATAGTTGCCACGATAGCCGTCCTTGATATATGTCTCGTTCTTCAAGATTTCAGAGAGGCCCACAATCGCATCCAACTCCTCATTTACCATATAAGGCGACTTTTTCACACGGTCCTCGAGGAACATCAGGTGACCGCCCTTCTTAGGATAGTTCTTAGCCTTGATTCGTGCCTTGCAAGCATCGATATCCTCCTGCTTCAGATATACCCAGTGGTGTCCGTAGTCACCTACGAACTGGTTCTTCATCGGAATAAAGAAGCCCCATGCCTCAAAGAATTCCGTAAGGTCGGTATTGCTAATCTCGCAACATGTTTCCACAAACTTCAACTGGTCTTCGGCTGCGTTCACTGAGTTTATGTAATAGCCGTTCTCATCAAATTCGTCCTTAGAGGTTACAGTCCAGCCCACAAGCCTGTCGTAGCGGAGTCTTTCAAAGAGTTTCGGGTAGAACTCCTTGTCATGTCCTATCGCATGGAAGTAGAGGAAGAGCTGGAAGTACATACGTGTCATGCTGAAGAGCTGCGTACCATACTCGCCCTCGCCACGGCCTACATAAGGTATCTTTTTCTCAAAGCTCTCTATTTGAGTCTTCATGCTCTGGCCACGGCTCGTGTGCGTACCCTGGTCGAAGATTACGAAGTTCGCAAGAGCGTTGTTGCTCACCTCCGACGTACCTACAATCTCAAATGCGTACTGGTTGGTATGACCAATCTCGTGGTTCGGGCCCCATGCGCTGCCGGCATCGCGTGTGATACGGTCGAGATTGACGATTGTAGTCAAAGTATTGTTGTTATAGTGCGTACGGTACTGGCTGGCATCCATGAAACCGCCGTCGTCGGACATCGCAAGCTGCTTATTGTTGCAATACTCAGCATACTTTTCAAGATTCATGTAATGCTTTTGTCTTTCGTTCCAGAAGTCCCACATAGCCATTACCTCGACGATTTTTTCGGGACATCCCTGTTCTTTATAGCCCCAAGGATCAATATCTGTAGAAGCATTAAGGAACTCCTGCTTGCGGAAGTTAAGGACAGTGTGGTCGCCGACAGCCTGAACAGCCATAGGGTTCTTGAACATATTCTTGGTCATGTAGACCCAGTCTTCGTTGGTGTGCCCGCGCTCCTTGCTCCAGAAGCCGTTCACGTAACCGCCCTCGATGTGTACTTTAAGAGCAGGGTAATCGGAAAGCTTCTTGCCTTTTGTAAGGTCTACGCCTGAGCCGTCAGCCAACAACTTGCCTGTGTGGGTGTCGCAGACATAGCGTACGAAGAGCGAACCGTTCACGTATGCGGCAGGAACAACGTTCAAGCCCTCGACGAGCTTTGTATCATTACCCCAGAAACGGCACTCCTGCATTTGAGAGAGGTAGACCTCGGTACCTTCGGGTATCTCGTCCACGAATACATAAAGAAGGCTCTTGTCGTTATATGTAGAGATACCTGTAGGGTTGTTTATACGGTTGAAAGCACGTGTAAAAAGAATATTGGCCCACTCCTCGGGGTTGCTGTAAGGCTTGTAGTCGTAGACACGGAAATTCTTCTCAGAAAGATTCTCGCGTCCCTCTGTTGCCCAGCTGTTGTTCTTTATCTTGAGGACCGCATCCTGCAGTTCGGCAGGAACGCTCTCCATCAAAGCACGGAGCTCTTCATCGCTTTTTGAAGCATATTCGGCCTTGAGAGCAGTACCGGCCTTGTCCTCGAAAAGAGCATTCACAGTTTCTACAATAGCCCCGCTGTTTTCTACGACGTCGTTGAAAGCCGCATATTCGGCATAGGCCGCCGCCATCTCCTCTTCGGTCACAGCGACCTCAGAGAAATACCATTCCGTTGCAGAAACGACATCCGTACCATAGTTCCAGGGCACCACATTGTTCGAGCCATTGCAGTGCAAGCCCCAATTGTTGCCTGTACGGATGTCTATATTATAGTATGGGGGCAGGCCCTCGTTCGCCTCAATCACGAAATTGACCTTGTCCGTTCCCGTTTCGTACTGTGCTTCGCGGGTAGCCTGGTTATGTATATAACGATGAGTATATACATTCATTATTGAATACTTGCCGTCCTCTTCGAGAGTGATTTTCCACATCTCCTGATAATCGGCTTTGCCGCCCGGCTTGACACAAGAGAGCTTGTGACTCAGCAGGCTTTCCGTAATCACGTTTTCGTACTTCGCATTGAAGATACGATAAACCTTGCCCGACGTGACCTGTGCATTAACTGCGCCGAAAGCCATCACGAGCAGTGTCAAAAATAAAGATTTCAGTTTCATATTTAAAGAATTAGTTAAATATTGCCGTCCACGGGATGCATTATATGCATACATCGCGGCAAATATATAAAAAGTTTTGTAAACAAAGCCAAGTTTTACCTTATTTTATAAAAAAAAAGAAACGGCAGGGCCGAAAATTGAGAATTTATTGACAAAACTTGTTTTTTTTCATCAAAACCTTTGCTGTTTCAAATAATTATTTCCACATTTGCACGATAAAATACATTTGAAGTATTATGCACGTTTTGTACATAACATGCCCGGAACGACGCATATATGTTTGACTAAAAAACACAATAAATATTTACTTATTTTTTAACCTTTTACGTTATGAGAAAAAATTTATTTCTGACACTTGCGTTCGCGCTTGCTGCATTCGCAGGCGTTAATGCGCAGAACTGGTCTGCCACTTTAGGCGGCGGTGAAGGCCTTCCCGGCTACACTATCGAAAAAGACGGCGGCGAAGTTAAGTATGTGAAGACCGGTCTTATCAGAACGGACAAGCCTATTAAGGTTTTGCGCTATTCTGTAACAGAGACCAGCACATCAAACCAGAAGCCTAATGGCAACAATGCGACTTTCGCTCTTAGCGAGCTCACCGTTTACGCTAAGGACGGAAAGACCGTTATCCCTTACAACCCGGTATCAAATGCCGACCACTTGTACTTGACACAGTCCGCAGACGGCCAAGGCCTTCCGGCGTTGAATGACGGCAAATACAACAACTATTTCCACTCAATGTGGGCAGGCGACGGCAAAGAGGTTGCCGAGTACCACTACATCGAGCTGATTTTCCAGGAGCCTATCGACGCGTTCATTCTCGAGTGGACAGGACGCCCGGGCAACAACAGCAACGTTCCTTCTATCGTAGGCTTGACAGAGGGCGGAGTAGACTTCGTGCCTAACACCGACACAAGCTTCGAGCACAAGGAAGACAAGCAGCTCACCACTATCGAGGCTATCAAGAACGTGAAGTATCTCACGATACGCGGTAATGCCCCTGAAAAATACAATCAATACTACAACAGCGGCACCAACATGGGCCAAATCGTAGTAGAAGACGGCGTCAAGAAAGAGAACCTCGAGGGTTCGGGTCCTATGTTCGTGACATACGGCAACGTAGCAGCCGAAGAGCCCAACATCGACCACGTAGCACAGTTCATACCTGTTGAAGACGAGGAGAATGTATTCTACCTCTACTACCCAATCGTTAAGAAGTACCTTTCTTCTTATGCTAAAGACAACTCATACAACGGTGGCGTAAAGAATGGTTGGGTCGGCTACACATCAAACATTGACGATGCGGCACAGATAACGCTCACTCCTGACGGAGATGGCGACTTTATAATGAGCTTCACAATGATTGACGCTGAAGCGACAGATGAAGATGGAAATGTAAGCAAATTCGACGAGCTTGTTTACATCGGCCAGACTCCGATTCAGGGCAACGGCGGTAAGATGAAGACATTCTCAGAGGACAGAAAGACTTCACTTGAGACAAAGGGATGGGCTGCCAACTATTCTGTTAAGTGCGCATTCAACTGGACATTCTTCGAGGCTGACTACCAGGCTCCCGCATGGAAGCGCGACTATGAGCTCGGCACAACATATATGAACGCTCTCAGATTGCAGGAGGGCGCAGGCACAACACCTGTAATCGAAGGCGTAATAGCGACACTTGAGGAGGCTCTCGCAAACAGCGCTTCAAAGAGCGAAGAGGAGATTAAGCAGATTATAGCAGACGCTAACAATGACCTCAAAGACGGCTACCTCACTCAGAAGATTACAGAGGCTTTTGGCGAGGCATTTGCCGTTATTGACCCCACATACAGCGTTATGAAATCTCCGACTCCTATAGAGGGCCAATGCTCAGAGGCTGCATACAACGAGTACATCTTTACAAATATCGTTAATAAGATTTCAGACCTCTCAGCACTGCTCGAAAACCCTGAAGAGGACATTCTTGACCACTTGGACGAAATTATATCATACTTCCTGAACAAGCAGAAGAACATCGACAAGTTCCTTGCTTCAAAGTACGTATTCAGCAAAGAGCTTCCTTCAGTTGTCACAAACAAGGACGGCGCTCTCGGCTACTTGGACAGCATCCGTTACGTATGGGAGCAGACTATTGAGCTCCCTGAGCCTGTAAGTGGATTCCGTTTGACATTCCTTGACAACGTTAAGGGCAACGCAGGGGTTAAGGAATTCAAAGGCTATCCGATAATTACACTTTCAGGCCTTGAAATCATAAAGGCCGACTACGAGACAAGAGTAGCTCTTGACAAGGATTGCTTGGCATCTAACTCTGTAGACCTGAGTGAAGCTACAGAAGAGAACGCCGAACAGGGCAGACTTGCAAGCCTGCTCGACAATGACGTTACGACATTCTGGCACTCTATTTGGGGCGGCAATGCTGAAAAGAATGGCGTAATGAGCCCCGAGGAGTATGTTTACCTTGACGTTAATTTCCCAGAGGGCGAAGCGCTTTCGAAGTTCACTATCAAGACCGTAGGCCGTGCTTCTGCTTTTGGAGCTGGTTGGGCTCCTCAGTTGTCTCCAAAGACTGTTGCTATCACAAACTACGGCGAGAAATATGTTGAGCCGGAAGAGGGCGACGGCGATGATAACGAGGTTGAAGACGGCGAATATGTAAACAAGTTCAACGTGGCTATCGGCGAACAGGTAACAGACCCTGCTCAGTTGGTTGACGGCGGCTTGTACGTGCTCCAGGGCAACTTGCGCGCTAACAAGAGCGAAGAGGCTTCAGAGCCCCGCTACTACGCAGGCAATGTTCCTTTCACAGCTGACGCTAAGGAGGCTAATAACGACGCATGCGTATACATGTTCAAGAAAGCCGGCGAGGGCTGGAACATCATCAGCCTGGCTAACGCTCAGTACATTTCAAGCAAGCTCCAGGACAACGATGTAGAACTCTCAAGATTTGCCGAAGAGATTGCGAACATCAAGATAGCCAAGTCAGAGAACATGAACAACGCAATGCTTCTCTACAGCGATATCCCCGACACAGTACTCTACGCTGCATGGACCGGCAATGGCATAAATGCAGCCGGCGACTCTGTTGAAATGAAAATAGACTCTACAAAAGTTACAGCGAACAAGCTCATCTACATGGACTGGGACGGTCACATGAGCGCAAGACCTGTAGTTGATATCCAGCCCGGCAAGTTCACTGTCGGCTTTGACGTGATTGGCGCCGATACAGTTCTTATCCATGAGAGCGGTGCCGGTGACGCGCTCCACTTCACAAAGACAAACGGTGAGGCTGAGTGGAACATCTACAATGTAAACATGGACGACCCGTACTTCGTATGGTTGAGCGCTATCGTAGAACAGCTCGACGACCTTGCAGCGCTTGGCTTGAACCCGGGCAAGAACCCCGGCGACATTAAGCTCGAAGAGGAGACAGCCGAGGTGTTTGAGACTGCTAAGGCAGAGGCTGTTGTTGCAGTGAACGGCAACAAGAGAGACAATGCCGAGACATTGGTTAAGCAGATGACCGAGGCTATCGACCTTATGAACAAGAGCGACCGTGTAGGCTTTGAAGAGGGTGCAGACTACCTTATCATAAGCGCTCTCCAGGCATTCATGGAGTCAAGCCCCAACTACAGAGCTATCCACGAAAACAACGACAAGTTGAACTGGTGCTTAGCTCCGAGATACTTCGTAGACTACAACGAGCAGTATCTGTTCCAGGTTGTGGACGCCGAGGCCGCAGGCAAGGATATCGAGGAGAGCGAGGTTGGCAAGGCATACTTGCTGAAGAACGTAGCGACAGAAAGATATGCTGCCGCAGACGAGGAAGGCGATGCTGTCGCAACTATGTCAAACGACTTGCAGGCAACAGTATTCGTATTAGACCACATTGGTTGCGGCGAATACAACATATTGACAACAAAGAACCACAAGATGGTTCACGCAGCAGGCCACGGCAATGGCGCAGGCTTTGTCGGCAATATCGTATTCTGGGATGGCGGACGTAACACAGCTTCTTCTTGGAAGTTCATCCTTATGGACGAAGAGGCCAAAGCTTCAGTATCTGACGTTGTCGTTGAGGGCGATGAGGTTGTAGAGGAGTTCTACTACACTACATCGGGTATCGCATTGCCGGCACCTGTAAAGGGTATCAACATCATCGTTAAGAAGTACGCTAACGGCGTTGTTGAGGCACAGAAGGTATTTGTCAAGTAAGAACCAAAGGATTTGATTCCTACATATAAGAAATATGGTGACCGCTCGGTCACCATATTTTTTTATGCAGCTATTGGTAAAATTTAGCGAATTACTTAATTTTGGCGAAAAGAACAAACATATACAAAATATGAAAGCCAAGATATTTCTATTACTTGCCCTTGCGACAATAACGATGCAGCTGCAAGCGCAGACCATGTCAATGAAGACCTTGACAAAGGAGAACGCGCAGGCATGCTATGCCGTGTTCCGAGAAATTTTCACCGACGCTTCGTGCAGCGAGCTGAAATTGCCCTATTCGGCAATGACGGACGAGGAGCTGACGACATACTTCCGGGAGTTCCCGCAAGAGCTGATAGACATTGCCATAAAGGTAAAGAACAACGCATGGGCTCCGAGAGAGAAGGAGTTCCGCATTGCGGAATATGAGCCTTACGGCAACACATACAGCTGGAGCACCCTGCTGAAAACCAACCCGTACAGTTACTTGCAGCGACCCACAGGCATAGTAGCTACTACAGGCGACAGACTGCTGATATTCGTAGGCGACGAGCTCCCGTCGGGAATGATGCTGAAGCTGCTTGAGGTAAAAGACAACCAGCCTACGACAGACGTCTATGTTTACGAATCGGAAAAATTCCTTGCAAAAGGACTCAACGTCATAAACGTGACACAAGAAGACGCCATGCTCTTTATTGGCTACGCTGCAAGCACCGACACTACTGCCACAAGCAAGAGACTGACCGATTACGGCAATGTAAAGGTACACATCGAAGGCGGAAAGGTAAACGGCTACTTCGACGTGCGACGTCACAATGACGAAGACTGGCGCGACATGCTCGCCAATCACTTCAAGCACTACAGCGTGCAGGTAAGAGGCGAAAGGGTCATATTTCAAATGGCAAAGGAAGACATCGCAAGCGTATGCCCCAACACAATCACTGACGCCATAGGCTGGTGGGACCGGTGCGTGCAGTGGCAGCACGAACTTATGGGCGTTGATAAATACTATGACAGATGGAATACGCTCATGATGGCACGCAGCGGACACGACAACAGTTATATGTACGCAACGCACTACTATACTTACTACGAACACAGCACACTGAAGGATATACTTCCCTGGGCAACAGTATACGCCAACCCCGGACAAATGTGGGGGCCTGCTCACGAGATAGGACACATGAACCAGGGGGCGATTAACATTGTCTCGTGTACAGAAGTCAGCAATAACCTTTTCTCCAATGTCCAGATTCACAGAGCGGGCAAATCGACGACAAGAGGCGTCGGGGTAGCCGAGTGCATAAAGGATTTCGGGAACAGCGTTCCGTTCCCGCTGCGAGAGAACGTGATAGGCAAGTCACGAATGTTCTTTCAGCTGTACCTATACTTCCATGCCGCAAAGAAGGACGAGACATTCTACCCTCGCCTGTTCGACGCCCTGAGGCACGACCCGCTGATAAAAGGCAGCGAGACATATGCGAAGGACGACCAGCTGAAGTTCGCCGAGAAGTGCTGTGAAATAGCGCAGATGGACCTTAGCGAGTTCTTTGACGCATGGGGTTTCTTTGAGCCTATGACAAACGCTGTCGTAGGCGACTACGGAACATTCAACGTGAACCTGACAATGGAGGAGGCGGAAGCGAGCCGCGCCCGCATGCAGCAGTACGAGAAAAAGGGCGGTCACCTGATGTTCATCGAGGACCGCATAAAGCCGTCAAAGCGTACCGACGGAGTCGATGGATACAGAATAGACTTCAACGAGGAGTTCGTCGTGGGAAAGATGGGCGACTTCGGGCAATGGGAGGATTATATTGACGAGAGCGTCAAGGCCGAAGGATACTACTATTCACTCATAGGCAACACAGTATACATTAAGGAGGAAGAGGGGGCAAAAGGAGCATTGGGCTTTAAAGTGCATGACGCCAACACCGGAGAGTTGCTTGCGTTCAGCAATACTCTTAACGTGACAATTCCGGCGTATGCCAACAAAGAGAGAATAATTGTTGTAGCGGCACAAGCCGACGGCATTGACAAGGAGCTTATGAATGTAATGGATTCCGACGACGAGGAGATGCAGAGACTCGCCCTCGAGGTAGACCTGGCGACTGTAAGAAAAATTGTCAAGGGAGCCACAAAAGACGGCAAGAAGATAGGTTGCTTCTACACGGAGAGCGTAACAGAACTTAATGAGTTATACCAAAAGGCATTAGCTGCCTTCAACAGCAACGACACAAGCCTGCATTCATACAAGGAGTGGCGGGCACTGCTCAATGACGAGCTGGAAGAGCTGCGCAGCGCTCCGTACGCCCGTGCGCGCCTGCTGGAGCTCGACGTCTACGAGATGTCGAACGCAGGGGAGGCAGGATATATGCTATGCAACGACCGCATGGGCATGAAGGGCACGTACGAGTACGGTGCCGAAGGCACATACTGGCTTGTCGAGAACGCCGGAGAGAAGGACTGCTTCTACCTTAAGAACAAAGACGGCAAGTATGTAAATGATGTAACGTTAGGGCTTGGAGCAATGTGCAGCGGCAGCAGTAACGAGAACGCCGTCAAGTTCTACGTTCACTACAACGACAACGGCAACACATACTTCACCACCAAAGAGGAAGGCATGTACCTTGCGATGAACAGCGAGCATATGGTTATCGGCGACAACAAGCTAAGGGACAACGGGCTGTGGATAATAAGAAGAGTCGAGGACAACACCGCTGTTATTGAGATTGGAGAGGAAGAGGACGCCGGGCCGGTATTTGACCTGCAGGGCCGCAAGGTAGAGAACCCCGGAAAGGGCATATATATAATCAACGGCAAACTGAAGATTAACAGATAACGAAGCGCCCCCGAAAGCAACTCTTCCCATGAGATACTTCACTGCGTTCAGTATGACAAATACTCGTTACTCGCTCATCGTTAATCGTTAAACGTTAATCGTTAAACGTTACTCTCAACTCTCAACCCTAAACTCTCAACTTTAATCGTTAATCGCTAATCGTTAAACGTTACTCTCAACTCTCAACCCTAAACTCTCAACTTTAATCGTTAATCGCTAATCGTTAAACGTTACTCTCAACTCTCAACCCTAAACTCTCAACTTTAATCGTTAAACGTTAATCGTTAAACGTTAATCACTAACCCTTTATAAACCGGTATAGGTTGCAGCCGATGAAGTTTCCTGCGACGAGGCATGGATAAAGCATGCACAGCTCAAGCAGATGCTCGCTTGTGTACGACACAGGGACGGTCATGTAATAGAATGCGTCGGCAAGGCAGTGCGGGAAGCCGCAGTTAATGAAGAGAGGCACGCCGAAAAGGAGCGCCAACGGTTTGCCCTCGCGCGCGAATGTCACCACCGTTGTCATGATGAAGCCGCAGCCTATCGCAAGAAGACCGGCACGCAGCGGCCCGAGCGCAAGACGGCTCTCAAGGATAGCCTGAGCCTGCGTTCCCAGCTCAAGCGGAGAGAGACGTGTGAGCAGAGAGACAAGGAAGCAGCCGCAGATATTGGCAAAGAGTATGAACAGCAGCTCCCCTATGGCACGCAGCCAACGGCTGCTGCCGTCTTCGTAGCGCAGAGGCACAAAGCCGGCTGTTCCTGTATAAAGCTTCAGTTTGTAGTTTATCACTGTCAAGAGCCCGAACGAGAATAGAACTGCTCCTATTATGTTCGGGAAAGCGAGATAGCCCCAACCGGCTATGCCGATGGCTATTCCCGAAATTATCGCTGAACGGAATGTCTGTTGCATATTGTTTTTTATTATGTTGCTAAATTGCTAAGGGGAAAGCTCAAAACAGAGATTTTTCGCTTCGCTCGAGGATGACAGAACTCTCAACTTTAAACTCTCAACTCTCAACTTTAATCGCTAAACATCGCCCCGACTCGGCTATCATGCTACGCAGCGTGCCGTTGAACGCTCGTTCCTCAAGGAGCTGTTCAAGCGGTATGTGCATGCGGTAGTTCCACACATGATTGCGGTTCGAGGGCACGTTTATACGTTCCGCATCGTAGCTTGGATGACGCAGGCGTTCGTCCATAGCCATCCAGTCCTGCCAAGCGATGAGAGCGAACGCCGACGGCGACTGCAAGTGCTGCGCAAGTATCGCACGGGCCACCTCGCCGCTCATCTCCTCGGGAGCAAGACCCTCGAGCCGCAGCACGTCGTTGTAGAAGCGTTGCGACATAGCCTTGTCCTCGGCCCACCACCCTCGCAGGGTGGACATGTCGTGCGTAGAGGGGGTAGCCACCGAAAGGTAGGGGTAGCGTGATGTGTCGGCAAAAGCCTCGCCGAAGAGCTTTGGCATACGCTGTATCTCGAGCGACAGCACCTGAAGGTCCTTCATCACCCAGGGGACGCACGCCGGTATCATGCCGAGGTCCTCGCCGCACGCTGTCATGGAGGTGGACTCGAGCAGAGGAGCGAGCTTTCTCATGCCCTCGTTGTACCAGAACATTGTATGGCGTTTGTAGTAGTAGTCCTCGTAAATGGCATCGTACGCCATGCGGCTATTCCGGTCGAGAGCGGTGTACGCCGCAGTCTCGTTGCCGAGTATGCGAGGCACGAACTTGCCGCTGTCGTTGAGGTCGTGCAGGAAAAGCACGCTGCCGTAAAGACGCAGCAGGGCGTCACGCATCGCCGACGGCAGCTTGGGCGTACGCTCGTAAATGTAATAGGCCAAAAGGTTGGCGTTCTCAAGCTCAGGCTTGAATGAGTAGGCGCTGCCCTGCTTTTCAAGGAATGCGTCGGCTACCCGCTTTGCCCAACGGGGGAACAGCTCCTTAAGAAGGGCGTCGTCGATGTAGGGCTTTGTATGGAGAGCCTCGTCGAACGGGAAGCCAGCGGCGATGATTTCGTCCTTGCTCAGCGGCATGTTGGGCGAGAAGCTGCCGAGAAGGCCGCTCTGCGCCGTACGGGGTATCTCCCAAATGCGGAAGAAGCCGAGTATATGGTCAATGCGGTAGGCGTCGAAGAAACGTGACATGTAATTAAGGCGGCGACGCCACCATGAATAGCCGTCGGCTGCCATAAGCTGCCAATTATATGTAGGGAAGCCCCAGTTCTGTCCGTCGGCCGAGAACATGTCGGGAGGCGCGCCCGCCGACACTGAGAGGTTGAACTGCTCATGGTCGCACCAGACATCTACTCCGTTGGGAGCGACTCCTATGGGTATGTCGCCTTTTATCGCCACGCCGCGCGAATTGGCATAACGGTGCGACTCGCAGAGCTGGTTATAAAGGATATACTGCACAAAGGCGTAGAACTGCGTTTCACGCACTGCGTCGGGATATTCCGCCACTACCTTGTCCCAAGTGTCGCTGCCGTAACGTGAATATTCGCCCCAATCGCATATATTGCTGTGCAGACGCGCCGAAAGGAAACGGAAAAGCGTGTAGGGCTTGAGCCATTCGGCCTGCTCGGCGGCAAAGGCCTTGAAGCCGTCGCTTGCGAGCGTTTCCGCGCCTATTTCGTCGAAGAGCTCACGCAGATAGCCTATCTTAAGCAGATAGACCTTTGCGTAGTTCACCGCCTGAAGGCTGTTAAGCGCCATGCGTTCCTTCTGGTACGACGCATTGCGT
Source organism: Bacteroidaceae bacterium (assembly GCA_017462065.1). Classification (GTDB taxonomy): domain Bacteria; phylum Bacteroidota; class Bacteroidia; order Bacteroidales; family Bacteroidaceae; genus HGM04593. Next base: position 9,498 of record JAFTRV010000021.1, on the reverse strand, counting down.
TTGCTGTTGCTCAACGGCGGCAGAGCCGACATGTCGGCATATACAGGGTTGAGAGCGAACACCGACACGCAGTTGTAGGGATAGGAGTCCTCGTTGCCGCCGCACACCGTGGTGTCGTTCACGGGGAGCAGCTGAAGCACGTTCTGCCCTGTCTCGACAAGCCAGTCGGCCATGAGTCTTATATCGCCGAAGTCGCCGATACCCCAGCCGCGCGCCGAACGCAGCGAGAAGAGAGGCATGACGGTACCTGCCACACGAAGTTTGTCGCTATGCAGATGAAGCGGGTCGAGCTGATAGAAATAGTTCGTCGCAGGCTCGAAGTCGGGGAGCAGGATATGACGGTTGTCGCCCTCTTCCCAACGCACCTCGCCGGCCTCGTCAATGGCAATGAATTTATAGTATAGCCCGCCGCTCCACAGAGTCTCGACGTCGAAAGTCACGCTCCAGCGGTCCGGCACGCGCTGCTGCATCGGCAGAGCCTTTTTCGGGTCCCAGCCGCCAAGCACGGCGGCATCGCCCACAAGGTGAAGACGCTCACCCTTACGCAGGCCCGATACAAAGAGCGAGAAGGTGACGCTGCGGTTATACCAATTGATGCTCGGCTCGTCGAGCTTGCCTGCGCTGTTGTCGAAGAAACGGAAGAGATTGGTACGTTTGTAATAGCCCGGTGGGGAGTTCAGCCACATGTCGTAGACCATGTAGTTGCGGTTCACGCAGTTGAAACGCAGGTGATGCGGCGTTCCTGCCCACTCCCTTGCCACGGTTCTTTCCCCTTCGACGACCTCGTAGCCGTACTCTATCCGAGGATAGTCGCCGCTGACCTCCAACGTTGCGTGCCACCACCCTTTCTGTATTTCACGCAACGGCAGCCTGCCGTCTGTCACGTCGCCGTTGTCGTCGAGCCTGTATACAAGGCTCATGCCCCCTCCGCTCGTGACATTGTATTTTATATTGAATTCTAAATAGTACATTGTGTGTTTATACGATATAATTATCTTTATGCCAAACAGCATAAGCCATGCGAAAATACAAAAAAATATATGCTATACAATATTTTGAGCGACAAAAAACACAAGTAAGGGCTTAGAAGTCCGTGCTTGCGGAAGATATTCTATCCTCGGAGCCAAAAACATGGATTTTTGTTACAAAATTCGGCACTTAATTGTATATTTTAAATTTATTTAAGTCCGTTTCCGATAAAAAGAACTAATTTTGCAAATTGAACGTTCCATGCACGACAAATGAGCATAAGAGGGCTTTTAGCACGATTCACGATAACTTTTCTGATACTCCTGGCAGTACCCGCTATTGCCGACGCACAGAAAAAAGGCGACAAGAAGAAAAAGGACTTCATTGTCGTCATTGACCCCGGGCACGGCGGCGTGGACCCCGGAGCGCTCGGACGCAAGACTAAGGAGAAGGATATAAACATGAGCGTGTCGAAGCTGCTTGCCTCGATGATTAAGGAGAAGCACCCCGAGGTAAAGGTGGTGTTCACCCGCACGACAGACTTCAAGACTCCCCTTGTGGAGCGTGCCAACATTGCCAACAACGCCGGGGCCGACCTTTTCATATCGATACACTCCAACGCCTCGAAGTCGAGAACGGCAAACGGCTGCGAGACATTTACTCTTGGAGCAGGAAGCAGCGCAGAGGCGAAAGCAGCCGCTATGTACGAGAACGAGGTTATTCTCTCCGAGGATAATTTTGAGGACATATACAAGGGGTTCAACCCCCATTCAAGCGAGAGCTACATAATATTCGAGCTTATAAGGAACCACGACATGGAGCTGAGCGCCGAGATTGCGCAGCTGGTACAGGAGGGAATGGTAAAGAACAGCAAGCTGCAGAACAGAGGCGTTTCGTCGGCAGGCTTCCTTGTGCTGCACAGGACCGTGATGCCGAGCATTCTTGTGGAATTGGGCTTTATAACGAACAGCTCCGACGAGAATTTCATTGCATCGAAAGAGGGGCAGAAGAAGCTGGCTAAGGGCATATTCGAGGGCTTTTCAAAGTACTACGAGAGATACGGGAAGAGAACAGAGCAAAGAGAACAGAGCAAAGAGGAAAGAGGAAAGAGGAAAGAGCGTAGTAGCGGTGACGAGGTGTCTGCCCATAAGGGCGAAGAGGGCAGGCCGGTGTTCAAGGTGCAGATTTTGGCTTCGTCGGGCAAGCTCGCAAGCAACGACAGCCGCCTGAAAGGGCTCAAGGCCGACCATTACAAGGAGAACGGAATGTATAAGTACACATACGGCGAGAGCTGCGACTACAACGAGATACTGAAAATAAAGAGAGATATTTCAACGAAGTTCAAGGAGGCGTTCATAATAGCGTTTCTTAACGGAAAGAAGATAAATACACAGGAGGCTGTGAGAATATCTAACAGAGAACAGAGTACAGAGAACTGATAACAGAGTTGAGAATTAACAAAAACAGATAAGAATATGAAGAAGAAAATATTCACTAAGGAGCTTTGGATTGGCTTGCTCGGCATTCTTGCCATTCTGATTGTTTATCTTTTGATAAACTTTTTCAAGGGCATAAACATCTTTAACGAGGGCGAGAAGTATTATGTCAAGTTCAGCAACATCGGCGAGATTGTAAACTCAAGCCCTGTATTCATCAACGGATACAAGGTGGGCCACGTGAGCTATGTCTCGTACAACTTCGAAAACCCCAACGAGGTATATGTCGAGATGACTCTCGACAGCCGCATGAAGCTGCCCGAAGGCACTCTGGCGCTCATAAACACCAAGCTGCTCGGCAGCAGCACTATCAGCCTTGCGTTGGGCAACGGCAACGAGATGATACAGCCCGGCGACACCTTAGGCGGACGCATGAACACCGGAGCGCTCGACGAGGCAAGCGAAATGCTGCCTCAGATAACGAACATGCTGCCCAAGCTCGACTCTATCCTTGCGTCGCTGAACAGCACTCTTGCCAACCCTGCGATAAACAGCTCGGTAACGAACATAGAGGAGCTTACCGCAGAGCTTAACGCCACTGCCAAGCTGCTTAACAAGACGCTCGAGAACGAGATACCGACAGCGGCAGGCAAGCTCATCGCCATTGAGGACGACTTGCTCAAGATGTCGTCACAGCTCAGCGAGGTCGATTACAACAAGCTGATAGGCTCTCTTGAGGCCTCGCTCAACAACATTCAGAACATTACAGCCGCACTTGAGAACGGCGAAGGCACTGTTGGCAAGCTGCTGAAGGACAGTACGCTCTACATCAAGCTGAACAACACCACGCAAGCCGCTACAGACCTGTTGCAGGACCTCAAAGCAAACCCGAAACGCTACGTTCACTTCTCGGTATTCGGCAAGAAAGAGAAGTAATGTGAGTTTAGAGTTTAGGGTTTAGAGATAAGAGTTTAGAGACAGCCTACAATATTTAACGATTAATCGTTACTCGTTAATCGTTAATCGTTAATCTGTTGACGGCATTCGCTACCGCAACCCAAGCGGCATCACTTTCAGCGATGCTACGCTTGACGAGATGCTGCTCATGCCGTCGAAGCCTACGGCTTTACTCGTTAATCGTTAAACGTTCAGGGCAAAAGCAACTTCCGTTGAAGGGCGTTCATGCTGCAACAAGCCTCAACAGGCTCGCTCTCAACGCCGTATGCATCGACTGCCGTGACGGCAAATGTGACTTGCGGAGCCTTTCGGCAGTGCCACTCATAAACGGTGCCGTCCTGCATCACCGACAGCAGGTTTTTCGGGTCGCCGGTATCGACCGAGTCGCCATAGCAGACATACACATTATACCTCACCGCAGGCAAGCCGCTTGCAGGCTCTACCCCATTCCAACGTATTCTGTAGCCATGCTCGACAGGCTCTACCGCAAGGCCGCAAGGCGGCTCGACAGAACTGCCGTGCCATGTCATAGGCGGTACAAGGGCCGGATAGCGATAGACTAAAGAATAGACATCGCACACACCCGAAGCGTTGCCCGTGAGATGCGACGAGCGGAACACCGCCGTGCCAGCACATCCGGCGGCTCTTGACGTGAACAGCTGGCGTGATATTTCACTCTTGTCCCAACCACCGTATTCGGGCAGAAGTCGATAGATGCCGACACCCGGAACGACGTGACGCCCGAAAGCGTTCTCCTGCCAGTCACGGACAAACGGATAGAAGTGGTTGCCCTTGAAGTAGAGCATAGGGAAAAGGATATCCATTACACCCTCCTTGAGCCACTCCTGCGCCTCCTGATAGCAAGTATTCAGAGCGTCCCAGCCCATTGAGCTGTAACGGGTGAGGCTGTCGTATTTGCCAAGCGGAGCGCAGCTCACACGCACCCACGGCTTAATGCTCTTGACGCATGTGTGAACATCCTTTACGATACGTGTTATGTTGCTTCGCCGCCACTGAGCGAGCGAGAGCCCGCCGCCATACTTGCGGTAGAGCTTTGAGTCGGGATAGCCGTCGGTCTTGTCGGGGTAGCGCACATAGTCGAGGTGTATGCCGTCAATATCGTAATTCGAGACTATCTCCCTTACTATTTCCGTAATGTAAGGCGATGTCGCCGGGTTGCCCGGCTCCATGTACCATGCGCCGCCGTAATGCGTGCATAAGGCTCTGTCGCGGCGCGGCAAGGCCTTCTCCCCGAGCATGGCAACATGTTCGTCCTTGCCCAAAGGAAGGGTCACCACCCATGCGTGCAGCTGCATGCCCCGCTTGTGGCACTCTTCAATGGCAAAGGCCAACGGGTCGTAGCCGGGCGACTGCCCTGCCGTGCCTGTAAAAAGATGCGAGAAAGGCTCAAGGCGCGACGGGTATATGAGGTCGCCCCGCACACGTGTCTGCAGCATGACGCAGTTCACGTTCAAGGCTTTGAGAGAGTCGAGTATGTTCCGAAGCTCGCTCTTCTGCATGGCCTCGGAAAAGGGCGCTGCCGACCGCTCCGACGGCCAATCGAGATTCTCGATTACCGTGAGCCACACGGCACGGTACTCATGCTTAGGCACTGCGAAATTACGGGCATGCGACAAGCACGAGAGGCAAAAAGACAAGACAAAAAATATCGTTACGCTCTTTTTCATATACCAAATCAATGCAAAAGTAATCTTTTTCGCCCTTTTTATAATAATTTTAAACAGTTTCTTATCATACCTTAATCTTTTATTTTGTATTTTTGCATGTTTTTATGGCTTCTTTGCACAATAAAGAACTTTTACGTGCAAGAAGCCGTTAAGACTTCATCCGGGAATAAATACAATTAATTCACATAAATTCAATTGCATTATGACTAAAGCAAAGAAATTCATCACGTGTGACGGAAACCAGGCGGCAGCTCACATTGCCTACATGTTTTCCGAGGTAGCAGCCATCTACCCTATCACACCGTCATCAACAATGGCAGAGTATGTTGATGAGTGGGCGGCACAGGGCCGCAAGAATCTTTTCGGCGAGACTGTTGCCGTACAGGAGATGCAGTCAGAGGGCGGCGCCGCAGGAGCGCTTCACGGCTCATTGCAGGCCGGTGCCTTGACAAACACCTTTACAGCGTCACAGGGCTTGCTGCTCATGATTCCTAACATGTATAAAATCGCAGGCGAGAAGCTGCCTACAGTGTTCCACGTTTCGGCACGTTCGCTCGCCGGCAACTCATTGAGTATCTTCGGCGACCACATGGACGTCATGGCTTGCCGCCAGACAGGCTTCGCAATGCTTTGCGAAGGCTCTGTGCAGGAGGTCATGGACCTTGCCGCAGTAGCTCACCTCTCAACATTGAAGAGCCGCATTCCGTTCCTGAACTTCTTCGACGGATTCCGCACTTCGCACGAGATTCAGAAGATTGAGCTTCTTGAGCAGGAGGACATCGCTCCGCTCGTAGACTGGAAGTACATCCAGGAGTTCCGCGACAGAGCCTTGAATCCTTCGGCTCCCGTCGTACGCGGTACAGCCGAGAACCCCGAGACATTCTTCACGCACAAGGAGAGCGAGAACCCGTTCTACAACGCCGTTCCCGACATCGTTGCCGAGTACATGAAGGAGATTTCGGCTATCACAGGCCGCAACTACGCTCCTTTCACATACTACGGAGCCGAGGACGCCGACCGTGTAATCGTTGTCATGGGCTCTGCCACAGAGGCTATCAAGGAGGCTATCGACTACATGACAGAGCGTGGCGAGAAGGTAGGCTTGGTAAGCGTTCACCTCTACCGTCCGTTCTCAGTGAAGTACCTCGCTGCCGTTATGCCTAAGACAGTTAAGCGCATCGCTGTTCTCGACCGCACGAAAGAGCCGGGCAGCAACGGCGAGCCTTTGTACCTTGACGTTGTCGAGGCGTTCTCAAGCACGCCCGAGCTGAGCGAGCTCAATCCTATCATCGTAGGCGGCCGCTTCGCTCTTGCCTCAAACGATACCACACCGGCTATCATCATGGGCGTTTACGAGAACCTCGCATTGCCTACTCCTAAGAACCACTTCACTATCGGCATCGTCGATGACGTTACATTCCTCTCACTCCCCAAGAAGGAGGAGATAGCTGTCGTAGACGGCATGTTCGAGGCTAAGTTCTACGGTCTCGGCGCTGACGGTACTGTAGGCGCGAACAAGAACTCAGTAAAGATTATCGGCGAGAACACCGAGAAATACTGCCAGGCATACTTCTCTTACGACTCTAAGAAGTCGGGCGGTTTCACATGCTCGCACTTGCGTTTCGGCGACAAGCCTATCCGCAGCACATACTTGGTGAACACTCCTAACTTCGTGGCTTGCCACGTTCAGGCATACCTTCGCATGTACGACGTGACACGCGGCTTGCAGAAGGGCGGCACATTCCTCTTGAACACAGTTTGGGAGGGCGAGGAGCTTGCGAAGAACCTGCCTAACAAGGTGAAGAGATATTTCGCCGAGAACGACATCAACGTATACTACATCAACGCTACAAAGATTGCTCAGGAGATTGGCCTCGGCAACCGTACCAACACTATCCTCCAGAGCGCATTCTTCCGCATCACAGAGGTTATCCCCGTTGAGCTCGCCGTTGAGCAGATGAAGAAGTTCATCGTGAAGTCTTATGGCAAGAAGGGCCAGGATATCGTGGACAAGAACAATGCTGCCGTAGACCGTGGCGGCGAATACCGGAAGCTCGTTATCGACCCGAGCTGGGCAAGCCTCGCCGACGACGTTGAGGAGAAGAGAGACGAGCCCGAGTTCATCACTAAGATCGTTCGCACTATCAACGCTCAGGAGGGCGCCAAGCTCCCCGTTTCAGCGTTCAAGGGACTCGAGGACGGTACATGGCCTGTAGGTACATCGGCGTACGAGAAGCGTGGCGTGAGCGCATTCGTTCCTACATGGGATGCCGAGAAGTGTATCCAGTGCAACCGTTGTGCATTCGTTTGTCCTCACGGCTGTATCCGTCCGTTCGTAATGGACGACCAGGAGGCTGCCGGCCTCAATGCCGACAAGATTGAGATGAAGGCTCCTGCGGCAATGAAGGGCATGAAGTTCAGAATTCAGGTCAGCGTACTCGACTGTCTCGGTTGCGGCAACTGTGCCGACATCTGTCCGGGCAATCCTAAGCTCGGCGGTCCTGCGCTTACAATGGTTCCTTTGGAACAGGAGAGAGACGAGGCTGCTAACTGGGATTACTGCGTGAAGAACGTCAAGAGCAAGCAGGCTCTCGTAGACGTCAAGAGCAACCCCAAGAACTCACAGTTCGCTACACCGCTCTTCGAGTTCTCAGGCGCATGTTCAGGCTGCGGCGAGACACCGTATGTCAAGCTGCTGACACAGCTGTTCGGCGACCGTCAGATTATCGCCAACGCTACAGGCTGTTCTTCTATCTACACAGCTTCTGTTCCTTCAACACCTTATACAACTAACGAGAAGGGCGAAGGCCCTGCATGGGCGAACTCATTGTTCGAGGACTTCTGCGAGTTCGGCTTGGGCATGAAGCTCGCCGACAACAAGATTCGCTTGCGTCTTGAGAGACTGCTCACTGAGGTACAGTCTTGCGAGGGCTGCAGCGAGGAGTTCAAGGCTCTCGCTCAGAAGTGGGTTGAGAACAAGGAGAACGCCGAGGTGACAAAGGAGGTTTCTCCCGCTATCATCAAGGCTTGCGAGGAGTGCGGCTGCGACACATGCAAGCAGATACTCGACATCAAGCAGTACCTTGTAAAACGCTCACAGTGGATTATCGGCGGTGACGGCGCGTCATACGACATCGGTTACGGCGGTCTCGACCACGTTATCGCTTCGGGCGAAGATGTGAACATCCTCGTTGTCGATACAGAGGTTTACTCTAACACCGGCGGCCAGTCGTCAAAGGCTACTCCGCTCGGCGCTATCGCTAAGTTCGCCGCTTCGGGCAAGCGCATCAAGAAGAAAGACCTCGGCATGATTGCCACTACATACGGCTACGTATACGTAGCGCAGATTGCTATGGGCGCAAGCTACGACCAGTGCTTGAAGGCTATCCGCGAGGCAGAGGCTTACCCGGGCCCGTCACTCGTTATCGCATACGCTCCATGTATCAACCACGGCATCAAGCGCGGCATGGGCAAGGCACAGGCCGAGCAGGCTGCAGCCGTTGAGTGCGGATACTGGCACTTGTGGCGTTACAACCCGGCGTTGGAGAACGAGGGCAAGAACCCGTTCACGCTCGACAGCAAAGAGCCGCAGTGGGACAAGTTCCAGAACTTCTTGCAGGGCGAGGTGCGTTACGCATCGCTTGCCAAGCAGTTCCCCGCAGAGGCAGCCGAGCTGTTCGGCGCAGCCGAGGAGATGGCGAAGAAACGCTATGCAAGCTACAAGCGCATGGCTAAGCTCGACTGGAGCAACGAGACTGAAGCTTAATAGAGCTTACAGAATATAAACTACCCGGGGGAGTGTCAATTGACACTCCCCCGGGTAGTTTATAGTTGAGGGTTGAGAGATTAACGATGAAAGCGAAGCTTCGACGGCATGAGCAGCATCTCGTCAAGCGCAGTGCCGCAAAGTGGCACCGCTTGGGTTGCGATAGCGAATGCCGCCAACAGATTAACGTGTAGCGATTAAAGCGATGCAGCTCTATATTCTTGTCGCTACTTACCCTTGACCTGTTGTTTTTTATTCTTCCTGTTATCGTTCTGTCATGTCCTTTTGGCGCCCAAAAGGACGAAAAGGCCCGGCACAGGGCGTTCGAGCCGCTTTCTCCTCTTGCTCGTGAATTGCCGCAGGCAATATAACTCGTCCGTCGTCAGCTTGCCGTTTCAAGCCTTTCTGCCGTCTGCAGGGCGCTGCGGAACTCGCTTCGTGCGGCTATGCAATGTAAGTTATACCCGCACTGCGCTCATACAGTCCTCGCGCAATGGCCTGCATACGGCAGGGCTTTGCACTCTCTCACTTACAGTGCCGGTTTTATTTTGAAGTTACTTCAGCTGTCGTTTATTCATTAAAAGAGTAATTTCCGAACAATACCGTCACCGTTAAAAACAGAGTGAGGCTCCGTTGTTTCTCAGGAAGAAGGCGAGGACATGCAGAGCGAGGCGTGCCGTTA
>JAFTRV010000020.1 GCA_017462065.1 Bacteroidaceae bacterium | reverse complement strand
CCTGTGTTACGTTTGCCTTCAAAATCCTCATTTACGCTCAGTAAACTAACCCTTTGTGGCTTTTCCTCCTCGCTACTCGGCAAAGAAAGCAAGCACTCTTTGCTCTCGTTAGCAGCGTCGGTTGCGGTTTTGAAGCCTGCACAAGCCTTGAACTTTGCTTTTTATTCACCCCCGACGACACGAGGGTGACTTTTGGGTCACCCTCTTTCTCTTATGTCCGCTCCCCACATAAGCTTCTCCTGCAGGTTCTGAATGAACGAGTGTTCTTTGCGGCGGATAATAATCTGTTTGTACGATGCCTTGCGTACCGTTATTTTCATCTCCTCGTTGCAGCTCTCGTTGCGTCCGTCAATGGCTATCAGGAACTGGTGGCTGCGGCTGCACGCTTTGATGCCGATCTCGGTGTTGTCATCTATCACAATGGGGCGTGCGCTAAGGCTGTGCGGAGCGATAGGGGTGAGTACAAGCACGTTGGCGTCAGGGGCGATTATCGGGCCTCCTACGCTAAGCGAGTAGCCTGTTGAGCCCGATGGCGTCGCCACGATTAGTCCGTCGGCCTGGTATGTTATCTTGTCTTTGCCATTCAACGTGGCCTCTATCGACATCATTGACGACGAGTCGTGTTTCATAATGGCAATCTCGTTCAAGGCAAAGGGGTAGTTCCTGAGTTCTCCTCCTTCGGTTACGGCAACGATAAGGCTGCGGTGCTCCAGCTCGTATTCTCCCCGGTGTATTCTTTCAAGCACCTGCTTTATGTTGTCGTTCGAGGTGGTGGTGAGAAAGCCGAGCCTTCCTGCGTTTATTCCCAAAATGGGTATCGGCTTCTTGGCTATGCGGTTGGCTGTACGCAGCAATGTGCCGTCGCCGCCGAAACTGACAGCTATGTCGGCTTGAAAATTGTCGTCGGTGATTATCTCGTCGGGTTGTGGCACGGCAAAGCCTTCTGAACGCAAGAACTCATAGAAAGGCTTGTCAATGGCAAAGGTGTCATTGAGCCCGGCTATCGCTTCGAACAGCTGTTCTATGCTTTTTGATTTCTTTGTCTGGTGCTTGTTGCCGAATATTGCGAATTTCATAATTTATCTCTTTATAATCTTAATAAAGTCTGTAATAGGCAGTTTGTCTGGCCTGTTGCTTGCAAATTTAAGACAAATTATATTATAAAATTTTTTATTTATACTAAATTTGCAAAAAATATAATATAAACTACCGATAATAGCGGTTATCTAATACACAAGGTAGTCACATTTATGAAAACGAAATTAAGTGTAAACATAAACAAGGTCGCAACGATAAGGAATGCGCGCGGCGGCAACAACCCCGACATCCTTAAGGTCGCAGCCGATTGCGAGGCTTTCGGCGCCGACGGCATTACCGTGCATCCCCGCCCCGACGAAAGGCATATACGCCGTGCCGACGTTACAGCCCTCAGAGCGATGTTGCGTACGGAATTCAACGTAGAGGGCTATCCCTCGAAAGAATTTCTCGACCTTGTGCTGCGTGTGCGTCCCGCTCAGGTGACGCTCGTCCCGGACGCTCCGGCGCAGCTGACATCGGATTGTGGTTGGGACACGGTTGCCAATCAGGAATTCCTTCGTGACATCATGAACGACCTGCGTGACGCAGGCATAAGAAGCTCAATATTCATCAATGCCGATACCTGCATGGCGGAATATGCGGCTAAGGCTGGTGCCGACAGGGTGGAACTATATACAGGCCCATATGCTCATGGCTATGCTTGTTGCAAAGAGGAGGCGATAGCTCCGTTCCTCGAAACGGCGAAATGCGTAAAGCAGTTGGGCATAGGGCTCAATGCCGGCCACGACCTTAGCCTGGAGAATCTTAAGTATTTTATTGACACGATTCCCTGGGTAGACGAAGTCTCGATAGGTCACGCTCTCATATGCGACGCTCTTTATATGGGCTTAGAAGCGACAATCGCCGCTTATCAACAATGTCTGACAAAATAAATAAAACAGAATAACTATGATTTTTTTGACATCAACAACAGCAGAAGCTGCAGCGACAGAGATTATCTCACAGGTAGAGGTTGCCGGTCCGGTTCAGGAGGGCATAAACGTTCTTGAATTGGCTGTTAAGGGCGGCTGGATAATGATACTCCTTGCCATCCTCTCAATCTTAGGCATATACATCTTCTTTGAACGCTTTGCCGTTCTTCGCAAAGCCATGAAGAGAAACCCGTATCTTCTTGACCGCATCAACGACAACATAATGGACGGCGATACAAAGTCGGCTATCAACTATTGCGAGAAGGTGAATACTCCAATGTCACGCATACTTGCAAAGGGCGTGAAGGACAGTAATCTCGATACGGCCTCAGTGCGTCAGGCGCTTGAGAACAATGCCGGGCTTGAGCTTGCCAAGCTCGAAAAGGGCTTGCCTGTTCTTTCTACGATAGCTGCGGTTGCGCCTATGCTCGGTTTCCTCGGAACGGTAACAGGTATGGTGCAGGCATTCTGGCAGATGTCCAATGCCGGCAACAATATCGATGTCTCTCTTCTCTCAAGCGGTATATATGAGGCTATGGTTACGACAGTAGGCGGTCTTATCGTAGGTATTATCGCTATTTTCGCTTACAACTATCTTGTTATTCTTGTCGATAAGATTCAGAATCTCATGGAGGCTGACATGATTTCATTCATTGAGATTATTACTGAGAACAAGAATAGGAAAGAGACTGTGGCAGACTCTGCCGCTAAAGCAGAAAACGTATAACCGTCCAAGCGAACCGATTATGATTAAGAGAAAGACAAAGGCAATAGATGCATTCTCAATGTCGTCGATGACCGACATCATATTTCTGTTGCTTATATTCTTTATGATAACCTCGACAATGGTTACCCCGAACGCTATCAAGGTGCTGTTGCCGCAGGGCAAGGAGCAGACGCATGCCAAGCCAATGGCACGCATCATCATAGACAAGGACCTTAACTACTATGCAGCGTGGGGGCGTGACGACGAGATGCCTGTTGCCGAAGAGGAGATAACATCGTTCCTGCTCGACTGCAGAGAGAAGGATTCCGAAATGTATGTGGCGCTTTATGCCGACGAGTCGATACCTTATCGAGAGATTGTCAAGGTGCTTAACATAGCAAACGAGAATGAGTTCAAAATGGTATTAGCAACACGCCGTCCCGACAGAAAGTGATGAAGAAATTATCTAAAGAACAAATGACGGGCATTGCCGGAACAGTGCTGTTTCATGTGCTGCTGCTGTTGCTGTTGCTTTTCATCGTAATGGACAGGCCGCCGATGGAACCCGAGGCGGGTCTTTCTGTCGTCATGGGTGAGGAGTATGCCATGACCGAGGTCGAGGTCTTGCCGCAACCCCAACCGCCGCAGCCGCAACCGAAGCCTGTCGTGCAGAAGCCTGTTCCCGAAAAGCCTATGATAACACAGAACGACGAGCCGAGCATCGCTATCGACTCGGTTAAGCTGGCGGCAGAGAAAGAGGCTGAGCGTCTTGCGAAAATCGAAGAAGAGCGTAAACGTCTCGAAGAGGAGCGTAAGCGTAAGGAGAAGGAGACAATGGAGAAGGCATCCAACCTTATGGCAAATGCCTTCGGCAAGGGCAGCTCTATGGGCAGCAAGGGCGATGCGACTGCCGACAAAGGCGTGCAGGGCGCTCCTGACGGTCAGCAGGACACAGGAGAAAAAGAGGGGGCCGGTATCGGTCGCTTCGACCTTGACGGCCGTTCGCTTACAGGCAGTGGCAAGTTGCCGCTTCCCGCATACAACGTGCAGGAGGAGGGCCGTGTCGTGGTAACTATAATAGTAAGCCCCGAGGGCCGTGTGATATCTGCCTCGATACACCATCGTACCAATACCTCAAGCCCTGCGTTGCGCAATGCTGCTATAAAAGCGGCAAAGGCCGCGCGCTTTAACACGATAGCAGGCGTGAACAACCAAGAGGGTACAATTACTTACTTCTTTAAACTGAAATAATTATGAGAAAAGTATATCTTTTCCTTGCCGACGGCTTTGAGACCGTTGAGGCGTTGGCTCCCGTAGATGTAATGCGTCGTGCAGGCCTTGATGTCGTTACTGTTTCAATAATGAAGCGTAAGGAGGTGGTGTCGGCTCAGGATGTAACAGTATTGGCCGACAAACTGTTCGAAGAACTCTCTCTTGACGGCGCTGCGGCATATATACTTCCCGGCGGCAGCGTAGGCACGGACAACCTCTCCGCTCATGAGGCTTTGCGTTCTTTGCTCGTTTCGGAAAACGAGAAGGGTACGCTTATTGCCGCAATATGTGCCGCTCCTATGGTGCTTGGCAGGGCCGGGCTGTTGAAAGGACGCAGGGCTACATGCTATCCGGGTTGCGAGAGCGACCTCTTCAATGCTTGCTATACTGCCGCAGCGGTAGAGAAGGACGGCAATGTCATTACAGGTTGCGGCCCGGGCGTCTCTTTTGACTTCGGCTTTGCTGTTGTCGAGTATCTATGCGGCGGCGACGTCGTCGCTACGTTGCGTTCGCAGATGCAGTTCAACAAGTGAGAAGCATTCCTCTATGAAAAAATATCTTATAGTTGTAGCCGGCGGCAAGGGTACCCGCATGGGCGGCGATACTCCTAAGCAGTTCCAGTTGCTTGGAGACAAGCCGGTCATTATGGTGACTTTGGAGCGTCTTCATGCCATAGACTCTACGATGCAGCTCGTGCTTGTGCTTCCGGCAGAGCATATCGAGTGGTGGAAGGAACTGTGCAGGAAGCACTCTTTTGCTGTGCCTTTGCTCTTGGCGCAAGGCGGAGCTACCCGTTTTCATTCGGTACAGAACGGTCTCGCAATGGTCGATGACATTGAGGAGGCTCTCGTCGGAGTGCACGACGGCGTACGTCCGTTCGTCTCGTCAAGAGTACTTGATGACTGCTTCCGCGAAGCCTGGATACACGGAGCCGCAATTCCGATGATTGAGGTGCATGACAGCATGCGTCACATTGTAAGCGTGAACGGAGTCACGGAGGTGGTGCCGCGTGACCGCTATCGTCTTGTGCAGACACCGCAGGTCTTCAAGCTGTCATTGTTGCGCCGTGCCTACGAGCAGCGTTTTGTCGAGAGCTTTACCGACGATGCGTCAGTTGTGGAGGCTCTTGGCGAGCAGGTGGCGGGAGTTGAAGGCAACAGAGAGAATATAAAGCTGACAACGCCTTTTGACCTTGTCATCGCCAAGACATTAATGGAATGCTGGATACCGCAACAAGAAATATAAAGTTTCTGCCGGGCGTGGGCGAACAGCGTGCCACGCTGCTGAACAGGGAGCTTGCGATACACTCCTTGAACGATTTGTTGTACTATTTTCCTTATAAATATATTGACCGCAGCAAGGTCTATCGTGTCTCGGAACTTGGCGGGCAGCTGCAACATGTCCAGCTTGTGGGTGAAATACGCTCGTTCGAAGAGCTCGGCGAGGGTGCTTCAAGGCGTCTTGTGGCACATTTTACCGACGGAACGGCCTATGTGGACTTAGTGTGGTTCAGAGGTATCAAGTTCATTAAGAACCGCCTCAAGACGAATGCGCGCTATGTGGTATTCGGCAAGCCGTCGATGTTCAACGGCAGGGTGAATATCGCTCATCCCGACGTAGATGACGCCTCTTCGTTGCAACTCGACAGCATGGGGCTTCAACCCTATTATAATACTACGGAGAAGATGAAACGCAGCGGCCTGAACTCAAATGCAATGGCAAAGCTTGTGCAGAACCTCTTCAAACTGCTGACAGACGATATTCCCGAGACGCTTTCGCCCGACATTGTAGCCAAGCATGGACTCATGTCTTTGAATGAGGCTCTGCATGTCATTCACTTCCCGAAAAATCTTAAGGAGCTGCAGGCTGCGCAATACAGGCTCAAGTTCGAGGAACTCTTCTTTATACAGCTGAATATTCTAAGCTACTCCCGTGACAGGCAAAAGAGGTATGTAGGGCATCGCTTCAGCAAGGTCGGGGAGATGTTCAACCGTTTCTATAAAGAAAATCTTCCCTTTGAGCTTACATCGGCGCAGAAAAGGGTCGTGCGTGAGATACGTGCCGACGTGAACGGCAACAGGCAGATGAATCGTCTTCTGCAGGGCGATGTGGGCAGCGGAAAGACGCTTGTAGCTCTTCTGTCCATGCTGCTTGCAAAGGATAACGGCTATCAGGCGTGTCTGTTGGTGCCGACGGAGATTCTTGCCGAACAGCATTGCGCCACCTTGCGTAGAATGCTCGGCTCCCTTCCCGTAAGGGTAGAGCTGCTCACCGGCAGCACTAAGCAAAAGGAGAGGAGTGCGATTTTCGAAGGGCTTGAGAATGGCAATGTTGATATTCTTGTCGGAACGCATGCGGTCCTTGAAGACAATGTCGTGTTCCGTAATCTGGGCATCGTGGTCATTGACGAGCAGCATCGCTTCGGCGTAGTGCAGCGCGCCAAGATGTGGGCGAAGAACAGCATTCCGCCGCATGTGCTTGTAATGACAGCGACGCCAATCCCCCGTACGCTTGCAATGACACTCTATGGCGACCTTGACGTATCGGTTATTGACGAGCTGCCGCCGGGCCGCAAGCCAATCACTACCAATCACATATTCCGTAACCGCATCGACAGTCTTTACTCATTTATCCGAGGACAGATAAACGAGGGCAGGCAGGCATATATAGTATATCCGCTTATAAAGGAGAGCGAGAAGCTCGACCTTAAGAATCTTGAGGATGGTTATAAGCAACTGTGCAACGTGTTTGTTGATTACAAGCTCAGCAAGCTGCATGGCAAGATGAAGCCAAAGGAGAAAGACGAGGAGATGCGTCGCTTCGCATCGGGCGAAACGCAGATTCTTGTCTCTACTACCGTGATAGAGGTTGGCGTCGATGTCCCTAATGCGTCGGTAATGGTGATAGAGAATGCCGAGCGTTTCGGTCTTTCGCAGTTGCACCAGCTCAGAGGACGTGTAGGACGTGGAGCGTCGCAGTCCTATTGCGTGCTTGTGACGGATTACAAGTTGTCCGAAGATACCCGCAAGCGCATGGAGATAATGACGGCGAGCAACGACGGCTTTGAAATTGCCGAGGCCGACCTTAAACTGCGTGGTCCCGGTGATATGGAGGGCACGCAGCAGAGCGGCATAGCCTTTGACCTTAAGATTGCTAATCTTGCACGTGACGAACAGCTCCTGCAATATGTACGTGTGGTTGCGAACGGCGTGCTTGATGCTGACCCTAAGCAAGAGAGCCCGTTGTACAGAGTGGTATGGGAGCGTTTGCGTACTATAAAGAATATGAAGAACTGGAATTGGGGGGCGATATCCTGATGCGGCAAGCATCAGTCGTTATTCAAATACAACCATTTAGTTTTGGATTCATGTTTTTTTTCGTATCTTTGAGCTAACGCCCGAAGATATTATTGGGGGCGGCAAGCCGCATTTTGTAAAGCTAAAGCTTCAGTAGTCGCAATCTTTGCAATGAACAGTGGACGCGGAACTGATAACTAACCTATTATAACTATGGAAAGAACTCTTATTCTCATTAAGCCTAATGCTATTCAGCGTGGCTTGACAGGTGACATCATTACACGTTTCGAACGCAAGGGCCTACGTTTCGCAGGCATCAAGATGATGTTCATGACCGATGAAATAGTAAACGAGCATTATGCGCACCTTAAGGAGCGTCCTTTCTTCCCTTATCTGAAAGCTTCAATGCAGGCTGCTCCTATAATAGCATGCTGCATCGAGGGCGCAGAGGCTGTTGAGACTGTACGTCTTATGGTTGGCGCGACAAACTCACGCAAGGCTCTGCCGGGTACGATACGAGGCGACTTCTCAATGAGCGGCGAACAGAATGTGGTGCATGCATCCGACTCTGTAGAGAATGCGCTGATAGAGATAAACCGCTTCTTCAAGCCCGAGGAACTGTTCGACTATGAGTCGGCTGTTACATGCTTCGAGTACGGCGGCGAGGAGAGTCAGAAATTCAAATAATGTTTAAGTGACAAGGTCTTTCGTTAATATATTGTTGCTGTTACCGGCAGTGCTGATGCCTGTCGGCATTCAAGCGCAGGCCCTGCTTGCCGAGGAGGTCTCTTTGCAACGTCAGATAGAGGTTGTAGAGGCAACCGCCTTGCGTGATATGCTGCTGAATGAGGAGAATGTTATTCCGGCAGCGCATATGTATCCGGAATGGAAGAACACGACAGTCCATTTCAAGGCCGCTCTTCCCGACTCTTTCAGGATAGACTTGCGCGGCTTCGTAATGCCTACTTCAAATACCAAGATAACCGATATCTTCGGCTATCGTCCTCGTCGCAGGCGTGAGCATCAAGGGCTTGACATCAAGGTAAACAGGGGCGACACCATATATGCCGCTTTCGACGGCAAGGTGCGTATCACAGCATACCAGCGTCGAGGCTACGGACATTACGTGGTAGTGAGGCATGGCAACGGAATAGAGACTTTGTATGCGCATCTGTCGAAGAAACTGGTCTCTGCTAACCAGAATGTGAAAGCGGGCGACCCTATTGGCCTGGGAGGCAATACCGGACGCAGCTCAGGGCCGCATCTTCATTTTGAGACATTGCTGCTGGGCAAGGCTATTGACCCTGCTTTGATGTTCGACTTCAAGAAACAGAACGTGACAGGCGATTTTTATGTCTATCGTAAGCCCGGAACACGATACATCGAGAACGGCAAGGTGAAGATTGCCGGGCCCGAGGCAAAATATCATAAGGTAAGGTCGGGAGATACTATTGGCAAGATTGCCAAGAAATATGGCGTTTCGCAAGGTATAATATTCAAGCTTAACAAGCTTGGTCCACGTTCGATTATAAAACCGGGACAAAGGATTAGGTATCAATAGACAAACAAGCGGCTCAAAAGAAGTGAGCCGCTTGTTTGTCTATTATTTCTTTAGTTTGGCAATCCTTTTTATTCTCTTTGGAATGTCGGTGTTGTCAATCACTCCGTGAAACTCCTCGGCTCCGTTGCCTATGGCAAAGAGCGGAACGAATGTTCCCGAATGGTTGCCGCTCGCCCAAGATATTGCCGCTTCACGGTTGAGGTCATAGACGGCCTCTGCCGCTATTTGGCTTGCGAGCTTATAGTTCATCTCTACTCTCTGTTCTGTGGCAGGCTTGTTACGCAGTCTCACTCCTACGTTCTCCTTTACTATGCTTTCGACCTCGTTCCAACTCTTGGCCTCCTGCAGCTTGGCTGTAAGCGCATCGACGCTGACTTTCTGTTTCCGGAGAGCCTTGAGGTTAAGGGTGTAGCTGCTATTGTAGCCAAGCACGAAGCCTCCGGTCTCATGGTCGGCGGTAACAATTATAAGAGTCTCATCTTTATGCTTCTTGTAGAACTCGAGCGCAACCTCTACGGCTGCGTTGAAATCGACAACCTCCCAAAGCATTGTGGCGGCATCATTGCTGTGTGACGCATAGTCGATTTTTCCGCCCTCGACCATAAAGAAGAACCCATCCTTATCCTTATTATAAAGGAAGTCAATGCCGGCTTCCGTTATCTCTGCGAGCGTAAGGTCATCCTCGTCACGGTCAATGGTGTATGGCAAGCCCTCTGATACCTCCTCCTGATAAAGCATCATCTTCTCGGCCTTGCCGGCTTTTTCCTTATAGTCGTCATAGCCTCGAGCAATCGCATAGCCATTATTGCGTGCCTTGTCATAAAGCGTCTCACGCTGCTCGTTGCTGCATTTCGCATCGCCGCCAGCATAGAAGTCATAGTCGGCAACGAGCATCCATTGAGCTATGTCGTTGTAGTTGTTGCGGCTCGTGTTATGCGCATAGAAGGCTCCCGGCGTAGCATGGTTTATGCATACGGTGGTGGCGACGCCTACTGCATACCCGCTCTCCTTTGCCGCAAGAGCGACGCTGCTTACGTCCTTGCCGTCGGCATCAACGCCAAGACGGCCGTTGTTTGTCTTGCTGCCCGTAGACAAGGCTGTGCCCGATGCGGCAGAGTCTGTCACTCCGTTGCTCGCCGAAAAGGTTGTCACAAAAGCCGACTGCGGGAATTGTGTAAAGCATAGTTTGTGGGGACGGCCGATAACATTCTCTTTTGTCTCTCCCCAGAAGAGCTCTGTGCCCAATACGTGTGACGGGCCCATGCCGTCACCGATAAAATAGAAAATGTACTTAGGCCCTTTGCTGAAGCCTGTCGCTACAATAAGCAGCAACGCCAATGTCCATAATAAACGTTTCATATATTTGATATTAATTAGTTTTCTTTGTTTGGATTGCCAACCTTGCCGACGAACATCACCTCATTGTCATGTTTGACAATTGCATAGATGAATGGACGGTCTAATGTCATTATCTCGACGTTGTCCGGCCTCCTTGCCGATAAAAGCCCGACCATTACAGAAGTTACGGCTGCCGCCTCGGTGCCCTTTTCATCAACGGCGATGAATGTCTTCTGCATGACATCGCTAATCAACAACGGAGTGTCGGATATGCCTCCGAACTGAGCCTTCTTTGAGAACGCCCGGTTTATGCCGAGATTGGCGAGGTGAGGCTTAAGGCTTGTGCAGAACTCCGTCGTGAACTTAGGGAGAGAAAGCTGAAGGTCGCATCTCTTCATCTTTCCTATGCAGGCGTCGAAATTCTGTGCAAGATATTTGGCGGCTTCGCCGCAGGCTACGCCTTCGTTTGGCAGTACGAGCAACATCCTGTATCCGCCGTTATAGCTCTTTTCCGCTATGGAAAGAACATCGTCGCTGTAGTATGTAGCCGCATTGCGTTGCATCATCATATCAACTTCAACCTCTTCGCCCTTCTCTGTCGTGAACTTCTGTTTTGAGGTGTTTTCTTCGGAGAATGGTTGGCTCCATACGGCCTTGAAATATATGGCGTTAAGAAGATACATCATATCATCCGGCCTTACCTCTTCTATTATGGAAGGTATTCTGCCGTTTGTCTTCTCCTTGCACCATTCGTTTATGCGGTCTACAGCGTTTTTGTCGAACTTAGTTCTCTCTACTAAGGCGTCGAAATACTCCTTGTTAGCAGCGATGAACTCTTCCTTTACATCAAGCTTTTCGTTTATCCAGATTGAATTCGCAATCTCGAATCTGCAGCTCTGGCCGGCCGGGACATACAACAGCCTTTTGCTATGGCTGTTGGCATCGTCACCAATCTGCAGTGTATTGCATATCTCCTTTTTAGTCTCCCCCTCGGCCCCATTGGCAACCATTGCCATTGCAAGCTGTGCGCTCAGTGGCGATATGCAGACGTTCTCCATGGAACTGCTCTCACAGACATCACTTAACAAGTCTCCCCAAAAGCCTTTGTCGCTCCTCGTCGCCTCTTTATCGCCGGCAACGGCGATATTCTGTTTGCTGTTTGTGACAATGCTGTTGCTTAATGTCGCAGAACCGCCTCCCTTTTGCGTACTGCACGACAGCAGGAGAAGAGCAAATCCAAGAAATAGTGTCCGTCTAATCATAAAATCCTAAAAAACAAATCTCATGAGGTCGTTGTACGTCGCCAAGACAAAGAGACCGAGAATTATAAGCATGCCTATCATCTGCGCGCGTTCAAGGAACTTGTCGCTTGGCTGCTTGCCTGTTATCATCTCTACCAGGAGGAACAGGGCGTGTCCGCCGTCGAGAGCCGGGATAGGCAGAATATTCATGAATGCCAGAATGATAGAGAGGAAAGCTGTCATAAGCCAGAACTCGTGCCAGTCCCATGCGGCAGGGAAAAGGCTGCCGATTGAAGCGAACATGCCGACCGACTTAGCTCCGTCCGACGTGAATACATACTGGAAGTCGCTTACGTATCCTCTCAAGACATCTGTTCCGAACGAGATTCCGGCTGGGAATGACTCGAAGAAACCATAGTCGTTATGCACGACAGGGTAGTTGTTCATTACAGGCATTATGCCGAGCATGTACGTGCTGTCCACTTTTGCCGAAAGCTGCATGACGCTGTCACGCACGACCTCTATCGTGAAGTTCTGCTTTCCCTGTTCCATGAACCCTGCGATTGTTATCTTCAGGTCGCTCCAGGAATCAATGGCTTTTTCGTCAATCGCTGTAATCCTGTCGCCTTTAATAATGCCGGCAACCGCTCCTGCGCCATTTGCGTCTACGCTGTCAATGACCGGCAATATTCTCTCTTGCAGGAACAGGCCGGTCCTGTTCATGTTGAGCAATCCTAAGCTGTCGGGTATTGCAATGGCAACCTCCTTGCCGTCACGCAACACGGTCACCTCGCCGGCATTGCATATCTCACGGAAGATATTGGTGCTGCGCACCTTGTCGTGATAGAGCCTGTAAACCTCTTCGCCGTCCATCTTCGTGATAATGTCTCCGTTACGGAAACCTATCTCCTGAGCTGCGGGGCTGAATGAGAAACCGTTTTTCATTGAGCGCATGTCGGTGTGCGAGTCGCCCCATGTGAACAGCACCATCGCATAGATGAAAATGGCGAGAATGAGATTGAACATTACACCGCCTATGATTATGAACAGTCTCTGCCATGCGGGCTTTGAGCGGTATTCCCACGGCTCTGCCGGCTTCTTCATCTGCTCGGTGTCCATAGACTCGTCAATCATGCCTGCTATCTTGCAGTATCCGCCGAGCGGAATCCAGCCGATGCCGTATTCCGTGTCGCTGTTCTTAGGTTTCCATTTAAAGAGAGAGAATTTCCAGTCGAAGAAGAGGTAGAATTTATCTACTTTGACTTTGAAAATCCTTGCGAAAAGAAAATGTCCGAACTCATGTATCAGCACCAAAAGGCTCAATGCCAGAATGAGCTGCAATGCGCGTACTAAAAAAATCTCCATGTCTTAAATATCTATTTTCAGTTTAATTAATCCAATTCTCTACCATTCGGCGAGTCTCCTTGTCCGTTTCAAGATAATCCTCCAAAGAGGGCTTCAGCAGATATGTGGCATTGTCCATGGCCTTCTCGATAAGACGAGGCATGTCGGTAAACCTTATGCGGTCGTTCAGGAAGGCAGCCACGCAAACTTCGTTGGCTGCGTTCACGACGCACGGAATGTTACCGCCTTTGGCAAGAGCCTCGTATGCGAGCCTGAGGTTGGGGAACAGCTCAAGGTCGGGCTTCTCGAATGTCAGCTCTTTAAGCGTGTTCCAGTCTATTCTGCTGAATGACGAAGAGAGCCGGGCAGGGTAGGTCAGCGCATACATTATCGGCAGGCGCATGTCCGGCGTTCCTAACTGGGCCTTGATGGCTCCGTCCTCGAACTGCACCATTGAGTGTATTACAGATTGCGGGTGAACGACAACCTCAATATCCTCGGCGCCAACGCCGAAAAGCCATTTGGCCTCCATTACCTCGAAGCCTTTGTTCATCATGGTCGCCGAGTCAATGGTGATTTTCGCTCCCATGCTCCAGTTGGGGTGCTTTAATGCCTGCTCCTTTGTCACATGCTCGAGCTGCTCTTTTGTAAAGGTGCGGAACGGGCCTCCCGACGCTGTCAGAATAAGCTTTTCCACTCTGTTCTGCATCTCTCCTGCCAAGCACTGGAATATAGCCGAGTGTTCCGAGTCTACGGGGAGAATGGGAGTCTTGTACTCCATCGCAAGGGCGTTTATAAGCTCGCCCGCCACAACCATAGTCTCCTTGTTCGCAAGAGCGATAGCCTTGCCTGCCTTTATTGCGTTTATTGTAGGACGGAGCCCCGAAAAGCCCACCATAGCCGTAACCACAATGTCAATAGGCTTTGCCTCGACAATCTGGCAAATAGCCTCATATCCTGCGTAAACCTTAATGGGAAGGTCGCTCAGAGCCTCCTTAAGCTGCGTGTATTTCGTTTCGTCCGCAATTACCGCCGCTTCGGGCAGGAACTTTCTTGCCTGTGCAATAAGCTCATCGACACGCTTGTTGGCTGTTATGGCATAAACCTCGAAACACTCGGGGTGTTCCTCTACCACCTGCAGGGTCTGCGTGCCAATGGACCCTGTAGAGCCTAAAATGGCTATCTGTCTCTTCTTTGCGCTTTCCATATTGTTTTATAATGCTATGTACGTGTTAGGGTCAAGCGGCTTTCCTCTGTGCCACAGCTCAAGGTGGAGGAACTTCTTCTTTGCATCCCTGTTGTCGTCTTTACGGTTGCTGAATGTGCCTATCGCCTCGCCCTTCATGACCTTGTCTCCTACATTCTTCATCAGTCTGTAGCAGTTGCGGTATATTGAAATAAGGTTCTCCTTGTGCTGTATTACAATCGTGTAGCCGTCGGTAGCTGTAAAGTCGCTCATCACTACTGTTCCGTCATGAATGGCGCAAATGCTCTCTCCCGGTACCTCGGCGATGTCCACGCCGTAGTGTCCCGACGTTACATCGAAGCCTTCTATTACCTCTCCTTGTGCAGGGCGGAACAGCTTCAGGGCCTGCACCTCGTTCACATTCGTAGCCTGCGATGTAAGGTTGTACCTCTCTCTCTCCTCCCATTCGTTGGCGAAAGCCTGCTCAAGCTCGGTCGTCTCTATTGATATGCTGTCGCTCGTGACAGGCTCGGGTATGCTTTTGAGAGAGTCGAGGGTTATCTCTCCGTTCATTATTGCCTTTATGTTTGACAGGTATCTCTCCTGCTTTTCAACTTCACGGGATATGGAGTCTATCTTCAGGTAGCTGCTTATAAGCTCCTCCTTTGTCCTTCTGCTGTACCCCGGCAACAGGTTGCCTACCGGGGTGAAGACAACAATCAGGTAAAGCACCGCAACTACAAGCAGGAACAGAATGAAGAGGGATATGAGTACCGATAGCGGCGATATGTAAAAACGGCGGATATTCCTCTGTCGCTTGTTCTCGTTGTGTATCGTCAAGCGGTATTTGTTAAGCAGTTTGCTCTTTTTCGGTTGGCCGTTGTTGCTCATGTGAAAGGTTTTATAGTGTGACAAGTCCTTCGGGAAGGTCGAACATTATCTCTTTGCCCTCATGGTCGATGCCGGTTATGAATTCTTCCTGTGCGGGAATCAGTATCTCCTGTCCGTTGTTCTCGACAATGAACAGGGTGTTTATGGTGTCGTCATCAAAATCGACAATCTCTCCAATGAAGCCAAGCGTCTCGTCATAGGCCTTGAATCCTCTGAAGTAGCTCCAAGTAAGCTCTTCGCTCTCTTCGACCCATTGGCGGGGAATGTAAGCCTCCCGGTTCGTGAGGTAGCGTACCTCTTCGGCGCTCTCCATGCGTTCAACCTTGACAATGATCGTGTCGCTGTTTTTCTGACGCTTTGTCTCAAAGAAGAACGGTACAAGAATGCCGTCGATGTCGCATGCTACGAAATCGCAGTCGTCGTCAAGGGAAAAGCCGTCGCTCTGCAGCCCAATCTCTCCCTTTGTTCCGTGCGGCTTAAGAAATTTGCCGAAGTAAACGAAGTCCTCTTTCCTTAGCATGGTTATGAACGTGTTATCTTTGCTCCAATGTTGTTAAGTCTCTCCTCAAGGTTCTGGTAGCCTCTGTCTATCTGGTCTATGTTGTCGATTCTGCTCACGCCGTCAGCGCTCATCGCAGCGATGAGCAGAGCGATGCCGGCTCTGATGTCGGGCGAGCTCATGGAGCGCGGCTTGAGCGTGAACTGCCTGTCGTGGCCGATGACAACGGCACGGTGCGGGTCGCAAAGTATTATTTGTGCGCCCATGTCAATAAGCTTGTCCACGAAGAACAGTCGGCTCTCGAACATCTTCTGGTGTATAAGCACGCTGCCCTTCGCCTGAATTGCCGTAACGAGCAGCACGCTGAGCAGGTCAGGGGTCAGTCCCGGCCACGGGGCGTCGCTGATATTCATTATTGAGCCGTCAATGAATGAGTCAATCTCATAATGCTCCTGTGCAGGAATGTATATGTCGTCGTTACGCTGCTCGAACTTTATGCCTAATCTTCTGAAGCTTTCCGGTATTATGCCAAGATTTTCAAAAGAGACGTTTTTGATAGTAAGCTCGCTCTTTGTCATGGCCGCCATGCCTATGAAGCTTCCCACCTCAATCATGTCGGGCAGGGCACGGTGCGTGCAGCCGCCAAGCTCCTTTACGCCCTCGATTGTTATGAGGTTGCTGGCTATGCCCGAAATCTTTGCGCCCATCTTGTTGAGCATTTTGCACAGCTGCTGTATATACGGCTCGCAGGCAGCGTTGTATATCGTGGTAGTGCCTTCGGCAAGCGTCGCGGCCATAATGATATTTGCTGTACCCGTCACCGAAGCCTCGTCGAGCAGCATTGAGCACCCTTTCAGCTTTTTGGCGTTCATGCGGTATATTCTCTTCTCGATGTCGAAGGAGAACTCCGCGCCGAGCTTCTGAAGCCCAAGAATATGCGTGTCAAGGCGTCGGCGGCCTATCTTGTCTCCTCCGGGCTCTGACATCGTGGCCTTCCCGAAACGGCTCAGCAGAGGACCAATGAACATGACAGAGCCTCTGAGCTTCGAGCAGCCGTTGATGTACTCCTCGCTGTCGATGTAGTCGAGGTTTACGTTGTCGGCCTGGAACGTGAAGCAGCCGATGCCGTTGCGTGTAACCGAGACTCCCATGTTCATGAGCTGGTTGATGAGGTTGTTCACGTCGGCAATGTCAGGCACGTTCTCTATTGTCACCTTCTCGCTTGTAAGCAGCGTCGCGCATATCTCCTGCAAGACCTCGTTCTTTGCGCCCTGAGGCGTTATCTCTCCATGCAGGCTGTGTCCGCCTTCAATTATAAATGATGCCATGTTCCGTCTGTGTTAAAATTTTCTCTTGAAATTCTTCTTTCCGTTGTTCGTGTTGGCGCGTCCCCTGTTGTTGTTACGCTGGTTGCCGGCCTGAACAATCCTTATCTCCTTGTCCTGAATGTCGATAGCGCCTTTGGTGTATGTTCGCAGGTCCTCAAAAATCCTCTTGTCCTCGACCCCGTCCTTGTTCCATGCGATATAATTCTTCTTCATCTGGACAACGATAAGTTCAATGAGCCGCTCTTTCTCTTCGCCCTCCTCGAGAGTGCATGCGTACGCAATCATCTCCTCGACGATGCGTCCGTAATGCCTGTTCCTTATCTCTCCTGTCTGGTAGGGCACCCTCTGCGGCGGCGTGTGGAACTCCTCTTTCTTGATTACCTCGAACGGGTAGTCAATGTCAAGCATGAAGTCGGACATTATCGCAAGGTGGTCCCATAGCTTGCGTTCGTAGTCGGGAAGGTTGCGTGTGTTAGGGAACATGCTGCCCATGATACGCACAATGGTCTCGGCGCATTTCTGGCGTTCTTCACGCTCTTCGATAGTCAGTGCGTGGTCTACCATTTTCTGTACC
Organism: Bacteroidaceae bacterium; assembly: GCA_017462065.1. GTDB lineage: Bacteria > Bacteroidota > Bacteroidia > Bacteroidales > Bacteroidaceae > HGM04593. The sequence goes on along the minus strand of JAFTRV010000020.1, from coordinate 16,055 downwards.
GAACGTCCGTATTCGGGCAACGGCAGCTTTTTCTGTCTGGTGTTATATTCCATCATAACCTTTATGCAGTTTTAAAAATTTTTCAGAAGTTCTTTTGGCTTTGTAGCAACGAAGTTCTTCAGGTAGAACGGCTCAAAGTAGGCGATATCCTCGAACCGCTCATTGTACCAGGCCTTTTCGGCAAGGGGCATCATGTTCTTTGCGAGCGGGTTGCGGTGCCCGTCGAGAAAGCGAGCGTTGGGGTGGGCTATTATCTCCTTGCACTTTGCTGCTCCGTTGCCGAAGAAGTATACGGGCTGCTTGTCGAGCAGCTCCTTGAAGCTCTCTGCCGTCACCACTTCGGCGTGCGTCTCTTTTACCACGTTGAGCGCTCTGTCGTATACTGTCGCATACACCTCCGTGCGGCGTGCGTCAATCATGGGACACAGCAGCGCCTCCTCGGGAATGTCGTCCCTGAAGAGTACCGGAACGCACATTATGGATGTCGTCGGTATCGCTATCAAAGGGATGTTCCTGCCGTAGCATACGCCTTTCGCCGTCGAAGATGCTATTCTGAGGCTTGTGTACGAGCCCGGCCCGCAGCTCAACGCAACGGCGTTTATCTTGGCACCCTGGCTGTCGGCATTCTGCAAAGCCTCTTCTACAAAGGGGGCAAGCACTTTGGCATGCGAGCGCTCGTCGCTGCTTGTTCTTTCGAAGAAGACATGCCCGTCCTGGCTCAAAGCCACGGAGCATGTTTCCGTAGAAGCCTCAATGTGAAGTATTATCGTTGTCATATCTTTCGTTTGTTTATATTCGCTTTCGGGCAAAAAGCCACTCAATGTGCAAAAATACGAATTAAAAACCACACTTGCTATTAAATAATATTTTTTAAGTATTAATAATGGCTGTGAACATAAAAAAGCGTCTCGGCGTCGTATCTTTTCAAATAAATATTTAAATTTGCAAAATTAGTGATATTCCGTTCCTTGAGGGAACCTGTTTAATTATGGGCGTGCGTGGAGCATGCCGCAAAAAATGTGGCGATGATATATTCAATGACAGGCTACGGAAAGTCCGTTGCCATTTATGAAGATAGAAAAATATGCGTTGAGATACGTTCTCTTAACGGCAAGGCCATGGATCTCTCGACCCGTATGTCTTCGCAGTTCAAGAGCCGTGAGATGGAGGTTCGCTCTATTGTCACGAGCAAGCTCGAAAGAGGCAAGGTAGACCTTGCCATTTGGGTCGAGCATGGCGAAAAGGTGGAGCTGCCGTCGATAAATGCGGCTGTCATGCAGGCCTATCTGTCGCAGATGACCGAAATATCAAATCAGATAGGTGTTGCCCTGCCCGAAAACGTGTTTGAAGTGCTGTTGCGTATGCCTGAGGTGGTAGCCCGCAAAGAGGTTTACGAGGTTTCGGACGAGGAGTGGGCGGTTGTCCTTCAGTGTCTTGATTCGGCTATTGATGAGCTGCTCCTGTTCCGCAAGCAGGAAGGCGAGGCTTTGTCAAAGAAATTCTGCGATAAAATCAGCAATATCTCATCGTTGCTCGCTTCGGTCGAGCCTTACGAAAAGGAGCGTGTAGAAAAGATTCGCTGCCGCATAAAAGAGGCCCTTGACAAGACGCTCGGCGTCGATTACGACAACAACCGCTTTGAGCAGGAGCTTATATTCTACATCGAAAAGCTCGATATAAACGAGGAAAAACAACGTCTGTCGAACCATTTGAGTTACTTCCTTTCGACAATGGAAGACGGCATCGGCCAGGGCAAGAAACTTGGCTTCATAGCTCAGGAGATGGGACGTGAAATCAATACTCTTGGCAGCAAGAGCAACCATGCCGAAATGCAGAACATTGTAGTAAGAATGAAGGATGAACTTGAGCAAATTAAGGAGCAAGTTCTGAATGTAATGTAAAGAAATATGAAAAAGGGAAAGGTCGTTATTTTTTCAGCGCCGTCGGGCTCGGGCAAGTCTACTCTGGTGCATTTCCTTATGGACAAGGACTCCTCTTTCGGCTTCTCGGTCTCGGCAACAAGCCGTCCTCCTCGCGGAACAGAAGAGCATGGCGTCGATTATTTCTTCTTTACTCCCGACGAGTTCAGGGCACGTATAGCCGCCGATGAGTTCGTGGAGTACGAAGAGGTCTATCCGGGACGCTTCTACGGTACTCTTAAGTCACAGGTCGAAAGGCAGCTGGAGAGTCAGAACATTCTCTTTGACGTAGATGTCAAGGGTGGTTGCAACCTTAAAAAGTATTATGGCGAGCGAGCCCTCTTTATCTTCGTTCAGGCCCCCTCGATAGATGTTCTGCGAGAGCGTCTTGTAAGGCGCGGCGACACATTGCCCGAAGAGATTGACCGCCGTGTCAGCAAGGCGGAATATGAGATGACGTTCTCTAAGTTCGCCGACAGGGTCATTGTGAACGACGACCTTGATGCGGCAAAGGAAGAGGTGCTTTCGGTTGTTGAGAAATTTCTTAATGAATAAAAAGAGAACCGTTATATTCGGCGGCAGCTTCGACCCCATACACGTCGGGCACCTGTCCCTTGCGTCCGAGGTCTGTCGAAGAGGCCTGGCGAGCGAGGTGTGGTTCATGGTGTCGCCTCACAATCCTCATAAGGAGCAGAGCAGGCTCAGCGACGAGAATGTACGCTTGGAGATGGTACGCTTGGCTGTTGAGGGACACGAGGAGTTCAAGGCTTGCGACTTTGAGTTCTCGCTGCCTCGTCCCTCGTACACAATTAACACGTTGCGGGAGCTTGAAAAGCGTTATCCCAAAAGGGAGTTCATACTGCTTGTCGGTGCCGACAACTGGAACGTCTTCGACAAGTGGTACAGGGCCGGCGAGATACTTGAACGGTATGAGATAATAGTATACCCTCGTGACACAAGCGAGGCTCCACCGCTCCCGCCGGGAGTTACATGGCTGCCGGCAGGGCTGCTCGACGTAAGCTCTACGATGATACGCAATGCCGTGGCTTGCGGCGACAGCATAAAAAATATGGTGCCGGCGACGGTAGAGCAATACATAAACAATAATAATTTGTACCGATGAAAAGAGTTATAATTGCCATGCTGGCCCTATTGCCTTTCGGCATGAACGCCCAACTGCGTCCGTCGCTCCTGTATGACGAGATGTGCGACCCGTTGCAGTCGGTCTTCTGTGATTATATTGACAATGCGGCCGAAACAAGATATATCTCGAACGATAAAGGACAGTACGTGGGCACTCTGGTGGACAACGCCCTTTACGGTTGGGGCTTTTATCTCTCTTCGTCCGGCGCTCAGTCTTTCGGGCAGTACCGTAATAACAAAATGATTTTCGGGCTTGTGATGTCCGACGATATAGCGAAGGTCGGGGGCGAAGAGAACTATGTCGTCTATGACCTCCGTACGGGAGAAATCAAGCGGCTTCACACTAACGAGGGCGATGCGCCCCTTGCATATCCTTTCGCTCCGTCCGACGCCGAGCCCGTTTCGCCGTATTCGTTCAAGAAAGAGGTCTATTCGAACGGCGATGTCTATTACGGCGAGTTCTATGAGGGCCGCCGTCATGGCTACGGCGTCTATTGCTGGGCGAACGGCGACATGTGGTACGGACGCTACAGGGACGGCTACCGCAACGGCTACGGCATGCTCATAAAGCCCGGCCGCATGGTATATTACGGCAAATGGGTCGGCGACAGCAAGGTCAGTGATTGAGAATTTCCGGTAGCCGAGGCACTGAAATCATATGCATTCACAACACTCTGTGTGAAAATGTGCTGAAGCCAATTTGCGAATTGACATTATTTTAATAACTTGCAGGCGTTTTTATAGAAATTGATTAATAGATTCAAATATGAATAAAGGATTTTTGTATTTAGTGTCGTTGGTTGCGGTTGCTTTTATGGCTTTGCCGGCAGCGGCGCAGAACGAGAGTTTGGTTACATTGTCGGCTAATGCATATGTGACAGCGTCGCCCGATGAGAGCGGTGCGTATATTGATGAGAACCGGTGTGCGATACGTAATTGGAACGATGCGGAGAACGTGATAAGCTTCTACTTCAGAACAGAGAAGAGCGGAAAAATGACCGTAGCGCTTAACGCTAAGGGACACTCGCAGATAGAGGTCTCTCTCTTGGGCAAAAAGAAAAAGATAAAGCTCGACAGCGATGAACTGACACGTGTCGAGGTAGGAACTTTCAAGGTGAAGGCTCCCGGCTACGTAAAGATGGATGTCCGTGGCGTTAAGATAAACAGTGGCGACAGCTTCGGTAATGTGGCGGCGGCTTATGTAGGCGGCGACGTTGCTCCTGTCGTATGCGTGGGCCCGGAGTTCAGCACTCACTTCGGCCGAAGAGGCCCGTCGGTGCATCTGGGGTACGCTCTTCCTAAAGAGAACGTCGAGTGGTTCTATAACGAGGTTGTCGTGCCCGAAGAGGGCGACATCCCGAGCAGCTATTACATGTCCTGCGGTTTTGGTCAGGGTTACTTCGGCATGCAGAACAATACTCCGTATAAGAGAAGAGTGCTGTTCTCGGTATGGAGCCCCTATGAGACTGACAATGCCTCGGAGATACCCGACTCTTTGCGTGTAGTGCTTCTTAAGAAGGGCGAGGGCGTGACTGTCCAGGACTTCGGCAACGAAGGCTCCGGAGGGCAGAGCTTCATGCACTACGACTGGAAGGCCGGCGAGCGTTGCCGTTTCCTTATGGGAATAAGGCCCGACGGCAATGGCAATACGGTGTATACGGCCTACTTCTTTGACAACGAAAAGGGCAAGTGGCGCCTTGTCGCATCTTTCCGTCGTCCCCGGATTTCTACATGGTACACCAATGCGCACTCTTTCTTGGAGAACTTCAACCCGGTCATGGGCTATATTAACAGAAAGGCATGCTATGGCAACCAGTGGGCGCGCACTGTGGACGGCAGGTGGCTGCCGGTGACAAAGGCACGCTTCACTTGCGACACTACGGGGCACGAGAGACAGCGTCTCGACTATAGCGGCGGCGTTGAAGGCGATGCGTTCTTCCTCACTATGGGCGGCTTCTTTGACGACTATTTGAATTCCGGCACATGGTTTGAGCGTGCAGGCAATGTGACGGAGGCCCCCGATATCGATTTCTCAACGCTTGAATAGAATAATCCTTTCAGTTAGGATTTTTTCACAACAAAATTGTGAAGGAATATAATTTTGGCTATCTTTGCAACAAAGCGGCATTGTGCCCGCTTGCGCAGTTAGGTATAAAATCGACAGAAAATAGTTTAAAACACATTTTTATTTAAAACACATTGTAATATGAATTTGAAGAAATTTTTCGGTCTTGCCTTGTGCGGTCTTATGGCTCTTGCAGGCTCTACAGCACAGGCACAGTCACTTTCTCCATCTACAAAGTGGCATTGGGACAAAGGTACTATCGTAGTTGAAACACCTGAGCGTCCCGCAGGTCAGGAACACGCTTTGAACCTTGCTGTCGCTCCAATCAAGACAGTACGTGTTGCATTCGTAGGTCTCGGTATGCGCGGACCTGGCGCAGTGGTACGCTTCTGCCGTATCCCGGGTGTCGAGATTGTTGCTCTTTGCGACTACGAGTACGAGCGTGCTGAGAAGTGTCAGGAAGAGCTTCGCAAGCAGGGTCTTATCCCGGCTGACATCTACTATGGCGAGAAGGGTTATGAGGAGCTTTGCAAACGCCCCGACATCGACCTCGTTTATGTTGCTGCGGACTGGAATCACCACTATCCTGTAGCGAAGTGCGCTCTGGAGAATGGCAAGCACACGGCTATCGAGGTGCCTTCTGCAATGAACCTCGAGCAGTGCTGGAGCCTTATAGACCTTGCAGAGAAGACACGTCTTCACTGCTTCATCCTCGAGAACTGCTGCTACGACGACTATGAGATGAACGCTCTTGCTATGGCTCAGGACGGCGTGTTCGGTGAGATTATCCGTGCTGAGGGCGCTTACATCCACAGCCTCGAGTGGTTCTGGGATGCATACTGGAAGGACCCCGCAGACAATGACGTGGACAACCTCCACTGGCGTCTGAAATACAACAAGGAGAACCGTGGCGACCTCTACGCTACTCACGGCCTCGGCCCCGTTGCGCAGTGTCTCGACATTCACCGTGGCGACCGCTTCACTACATTGGTAGCTATGGATACAGATCCTTTCTTCGGCAAGGAGCTTGTAAAGGAGAAGACAGGCAAGGAGTGCAAGGAGTTCCGCAATGGCGACCACACAACAACGCTTATGCGTACTGCAAAGGGTAAGGTTGTAGAGATTCAGCACAACGTTATGACTCCTCAGCCATACAACCGTTTGTTCAAGCTCACAGGTACAAAGGGCTACGCTACAAAGTATCCTTCACCCGAGCTCGCGCTTTCAGGCGAGGCTCTTAAGGGCACAGGCGCTCCTCAGGTGGACAACCTCAACGCTCACGGCTTTATGAGCGCAGAGCAGAGAGAGGCAATGATGAAGAAGTACTACCACCCCATTCTTAAGAAGTATGTCGAGAAGGGTCGCGACCTCGGTCATGGCGGTATGGACTTCGTAATGGACTCTCGTCTTGTATATTGCTTGCAGAACGGTCTTCCTCTTGATATGGACGTTTACGACTTGGCTGAGTGGTGCTGCTTGGCAGAGCTCGGTACATTGTCAATGGACAACAACTGCGCCGCAGTGACATTCCCCGACTTCACACGTGGTTACTGGGATGTTCAGAAGGGCTACAAGCATGCATATGCCGCTCCTGAGGCAGAGGCTGCTACAGAGGCAGAGGCAGAGGCTTACACCGCAGCTCAGAAGAAGGTTGCTGCTCAGAAGAACCTTTGGGCTCTCTACGATGCAGTGAAGGCCGCTAAAGCTGCTGGCAACGCAAAGGCTGAGGCTGCCGCACAGAAGAAGCTCAACGCTGCTAAGGCATCGGCTGACAAGGCTATCGCTAAGGAGTTGAAGAAGGCTTTGAAGAAGTAAGAAAGCTCGCTTTTTCACATAAATGACAGCAAGACCGCCAATAGCGGTCTTGCTGCTTTTTGCATGCTCCCAAAAGCTAATAAATGCTATCAAATATCAATTTTATATAAGATTTATGTAAGATGCATATTCAATTTCACAAAAATATAGGAAAATAGAACTTTATTTGTATTTTTGCATAGATTGGATAGGTTTGGCACGACCATTTTCAAACAAAACGATAATTTTAGGACAAAATAACAGTATTTGCTCGTTCGTGCCAGGGGCGGGTGATATAAAAAGAAAAAATTATAACTATGATAGCAGTATTAAAACATGGAGTAACAAAGGCCCAGCAGGATAATCTTATTCATTGGCTTGAGGCGCAGGGCGTGAGGGTACATCTCTCCGAGGGTGAGATGCAGACTGTCGTTGGACTTATCGGCGACACACGCAACATTGACATTGACCTGCTCGCAGGGCTTGAGATAATAGACAGGGTGACACGTGTTACCGACCCGTTCAAGAGCGCTAACCGTAGCTTCCACCCCGAGGACACGGTAATCACCGTAGGAAAGGGCGAGAATGAGGTAAAGATAGGCGGAGGCCATTTCGCTATTATGGCTGGCCCCTGCTCTGTCGAGAGCGAGGAGCAGATTTTGGCTGTAGCTACGGCTGTAAAGGCTTCGGGCGCTAATATCCTGCGCGGAGGCGCTTTCAAGCCTCGTACTTCGCCTTACGATTTCCAGGGCTTGCGTGCCGAGGGTCTTCAGCTGTTGCTAAAGGCTCGTGAAGCGACCGGGCTGCCCATCGTTACCGAAATCATGTCGGCTTCGCATCTCGACCTTTTTGCCGACGTGGATATCATTCAGGTAGGCGCGCGTAACATGCAGAACTTTGAGCTGCTTAAGGAGCTTGGCCGCTGCGACAAGCCTATTCTTCTCAAGCGAGGCATGTCGGCTACGCTCAAGGAGCTGCTTATGAGTGCCGAATATATAATGTCCGAGGGCAACGAGCAGGTTATTCTTTGCGAGCGAGGCATCCGCAGCTACGACACATACACACGCAATGTGCTTGACCTTGCCGCTGTGCCTGTGCTGCACGGCCTTACCCACCTGCCTGTAGTGGTAGACCCGAGCCATGCGACAGGCGTTTCACGCCTGGTGCGTCCTATGGCTTGCGCGGCATGCGCGTCGGGTGCCGACGGCCTTATCATCGAGGTGCATAACAATCCGGTATGCGCTCTGTGCGACGGCGCTCAGTCGCTCACCCCCGAACAGTTCGACGAGGTCGCTCAGCGTGTCCGTGAGATACGCAGCATAATGCGTTAATGGTATTATGGTTGTCGGGATTGTTGGTTTGGGGCTTATCGGCGGCTCGGCGGCTAAGGCGTACAAGGCCTGCGGCCACACCGTGTATGCTTACGACATAAACAGCAGCATAGTGGGCTTTGCCCGGCTCGAGGGCGTGGCCGATGGGGAGCTGTCGGAACAGAATATAGCGCGGTGCGATCTGTTGCTGTTGGCTGCTACGCCAAAGGCGTCGGCGGGCTATCTCAAGGAGAACGCTGAGCATATATCCCCTAAGAGCCTTGTGGTGGACTTTTGCGGAACAAAGAGCATGATATGCGAGGTGGGCTTCTCGTTGGCAAGCCAATACGGCTTCACCTTTGTAGGCGGTCATCCTATGGCTGGCCTGCAGTACTCAGGCTATAAATATTCAAAGCCGACGCTTTTCAACGGAGCGTCGTTCATAATGGTGCCCCCTGCTCACGACGACATAGCTCTGCTTGCCCGCGTGAAGGAGTCGCTTGCGCCGCTTGGCTTCAAGAAGCATGTCGTCTCTACGGCTGCCTTCCACGACTACATGATTTCCTACACCTCGCAGATGTGCCACGTTGTCTCCAACGCTTTCATCAAGAGCCCGGCGGCAAAGTCGCATAGGGGGTACAGTGCCGGCAGCTTCCGTGATTTTACAAGGGTCTCACGTCTTAACGAGGATATGTGGACCGAACTGTTTATAGAAAACAAGGAGCATCTTCTTCCTGAGCTCGAACTGCTCATATCGTCACTCGGCGAGTATCGTGACGCAATAGCTTCGGGCGATGCCGACGCTTTGCGACAGCTGTTGCGTGACGGACGCATCGCAAAGGAGAATGCCGAATAAAGAGTATATGCAACACAGAACAATAAATGTCTGCGTCTCACGCAGCTACGATATACATATCGGGAACGGGCTTCTCTCACGCTTGGGCGAGCTTGTGCGTCCCGTGCTTGGCGACTGCCGCATAGCGGTGCTTACCGACAGCAATGTCGATGCTTTGTACGGCAGCCGTATGATGGAGCATCTTGCTTGCAGCGGGTACGATGCCTGTAAGTATGTGATACCGGCAGGCGAGGCTTCGAAATGCTCCGACAACATGTTGGCGTTCCTCAACTTCCTTGCTGCCGAGCAGCTGACACGCAGCGATGCCGTCATTGCATTCGGCGGCGGCGTGGTGGGCGACCTCGGCGGCCTTTCGGCGTCGCTCTATCTGCGAGGCGTAAAATATGTGCAGGTGCCGACAACGCTCCTTGCGGCGGTAGACAGCTCTGTAGGGGGCAAGACCGCAATAGACATACCGGCGGGAAAGAATCTTGTAGGCAGTTTCTACCAGCCGTCAATGGTCTGCTGCGACACGTTGCTTATGGATACTCTGCCCGAAAATATATACCGTGACGGCTGTGCCGAGGTCATAAAGTACGGAATGATACTCGATGCACGGCTCTACAGCGACCTGCATAATGTTCCTTTCGACAGGGAGGACGTCGTTGCGAGGTGTGTCGCTATCAAGAGGGATGTCGTGCAGCAGGACGAGTTCGACAACGGCATGCGAGGCCTGCTTAACTTCGGGCATACCTTCGGCCATGCGATAGAGAAGCTCAGCGATTTTGCGGTATCTCACGGCGAGGCTGTAGCTAAGGGCATGGTGATAGCCGCACGCATGGCGCCGCTGTGCGGGCTGTGCGACGTGTCCGACTCTTTATCGCGGCTATTGATAAGTTACGGCTTTGACATCTCGTGCGGCTATAATGCGAATGAGATATTCGAGGCTCTTCTCTCCGACAAGAAACGCCGTGGCGGCAGCATATCCGTTGTCCTGCCTAAGGCTGTCGGCGAGTGCATTCTTGTGACATTGGAATTGGAAGAACTACGAGGTTTGCTCGGCAAGGTTATTGACTGATATATGAGAAGAAACGTTTCAGGAGTTCTGCATGGCAGGGTGGTGCCGCCGCCCTCGAAGTCGCAGGCGCATCGTCTTTTGATATGTGCCGCTCTCGGCACGTCGCCCTGCAAAATAGCCTGCAGCAGCGTGAACGACGATATAATAGCTACGATGCGTTCCCTGAACGCTCTCGGCGCCAGCATTGAATACTCCTCGGGCATTTTTACGGTAAGCCCTGTCAGGGTTGTAAAAGGCTCTACGCTCGATTGCGGCGAGAGCGGCTCCACATTAAGGTTTCTTCTCTCGGTAGCTGCCGTTCTTGGCGCCGACGCTACTTTCGTAGGCGGCGGCAAGCTGCCTCAGCGTCCTATGGGTGACCTCTGCAATGCTTTGTCCGAGCATGGAATGGCGTTTCGCAGGCATTCTGCCGACGAACTGCCTTTGACGTGCGAGGGCGCTCTCCGTGGCGGCAATTACTCTCTGCCGGGGAATATATCGTCGCAGTATCTTACAGGCTTGCTTTTCGCCTTGCCTCTGGCTGTCGAGGACAGCGTAATAGAGGTGACGGGCAACATGACAAGCGCCTCGTATATATCAATGACGCTCGATGCGTTGCGAATAGCAGGGATAAGAATAGAACAGCAAGGCAACATTTTCAAAATAAAAGGCAACCGGCAGTACCGCATGCCGTCCGATATAACCGTCGAGGGCGATTGGTCTTCCGCTGCCTTCTGGATAACGGCAGGCGTTACGGGCAAGCTGCCTGTAACGGTAGGCGGCATGAACTCCTCTTCGTTGCAGGGCGACAGCTATGTCGTAGAGCATCTGCGTTCAATGGGAGCTTTCATAGAGACCTCTGAGGAGGGCGTAAAAGCGATGCCGTCGCATCTGTTCGGTGCGGAACTTGACTGCACGGACACCCCCGACCTGCTGCCTATCCTGTCGGTCGCTGCGGCTGTGGCGCAGGGCACGACAACCTTCACCGGCGTGGGCCGTCTCCGTTTCAAGGAGAGCGACCGCCTCGAGGCCATGAGAAGGACTCTCGCTTCGTTCGGCATAAGCTCGCAAGTAGGCGAAGATACCTTTACAGTCTTCGGCGGCACTCCTGTCGTTCAAGGCGTCGTCGATAGCTTCGGCGACCACCGCATAGCAATGTCTGCAGCTGTAATGTCATCGCTTGCGCAAGGGATAACGGCGATAGACGGGGCTGAATGCGTGGCGAAGTCTTACCCTTCGTTCTTCGACGATTTTGAAAAGTTGGGCGGGAAGGTAGAGTGAATTTTATGATAAAAGAGTAACTTTGTGATACCGGAACGTCGGTAAAGCAATTTAAATAAGCAAATAATAAAAAACTATATAACTATGGACTTGGATAAGCTTCGTCAGGAGATAGATGAGATTGATTCTCAGATGTGCGACCTCTTCGCGCGCCGCATGCAGGTGGTGTCAGGAATAGGCAAATATAAAAAGGAGAATAACCTGCCCGTGTATCACCCTTCACGTGCAAGGGCTGTCTTGCAGAACGTGTCAAAGCGTCTTGGCCCTGAATTCGAGGGCTACGGACGTACCTTGTACCGTACTATATTCGACCTCAGCGAGTCCTACGAGACACGTATGCTCTCCGAGGGCAGCGAGTTCTTCAGCTACTTCAAGAACATCGCTTCCGTTCCGCCGCAGCCGTTCCCTAAGCGTGCTTCGGTAGCGTGCGCAGGTTGCGAGGGCTCTTATGCCCATCTTGCGTCGGAGCGTCTTTTCGACCTCCCCGAGATAATGTATATGAGCAATTTCGAGGGCGTGTTCAAGGCTGTGAACAGCGGCCTCTGCGAGTTCGGTGTTCTTCCGATAGAGAACTCGCTTGCCGGCTCGGTGAATGCCATATACGACCTTCTGTCGCAGTATAACGTGAACATCGTACGCTCTGCACGTCTCAAGGTAGACCATGCGTTGCTTACAATTCCGGGAACGAAGATTGACGATATCCGTGAAATATATTCGCACCAGCAGGCTATAAGCCAATGCTCCGAATTCCTTTCTACGCTCAAGAACGTGCGTGTAATAGCTTGCGAGAACACCGCCGAGGCTGCACGCATGGTCGCTCAGACAGGTGACCCCACAAAGGCCTCTCTCTCTTCACGCCTGTGCGGAGAGCTATACCAGCTCCAGGTTGCCAAAGCGTCGATACAGAACCGTGACAACAACTATACCCGTTTCATCTGCATCGCAAAGGAGCCTAAGATATATTCCGGCGCCGACCGTACAAGCATAATGATTAACATACCTAACCGCCCCGGTACCCTCTTCCGCATAATGTCACGCTTCAATGCTACAGGAGTAAACCTCGTGAAGCTTGAGAGCCGCCAAATTCCCGAACGAGAGTTTGAATACCGCTTCTACTTCGATATCGAGGCCTCAGTATACAGTGATGAGTTCCTGTCATTGATGTGCGAGCTGCACGAGTGCGGGGAGCAGTTCAGGTATTTTGGTACTTATGCCGAAATAATATAAAATTATTGCCTAAAACGGCGATGGCTGCGTTACGCTTGGTTTTGTGAACAGTCATTTAGTCTGTGCTAAACTCCTGTCCCCAAAACCGTCGCAAGCCTTGCTCTCTCCGTTTTATGCTAATAATTTTGCGTTTTTGTTAATAACGGCGATAGCTGCGTTACGCTTGGTTTTGTGAACAGTCATTTAGTCTGTGCTAAACTCCTGTCCCCAAAACCGTCGCAAGCCTTGCTCTCTCCGTTTTATGCTAATAATTTTGCGTTTTGTTAATGACGGCGATAGCTGCGCTACGCTATATTCTTAAATTTTGCGGGTGTATATGAAAAAGATACTGGTTATTAATGGCCCGAACCTGAATCTTCTTGGCTTGCGTGAGCCGGCACTCTATGGTGCTAAGGATTTCAAGGCTCTTGAGGCTTTTATCTGTTCTTCGGCTGCGGAGCTCTCTCTTGAGGTGGAGCTGTTCCAGTCTAATCACGAGGGTGCGATTGTCGATAGGATACAGGCCGCCTATGGTGTGTTCGACGGCATTCTGATAAACCCTGCGGCTTATACTCATACGAGCGTGGCTATCCTCGACGCCCTGAAGGCTGTAGCTCTGCCTACGGCCGAGGTGCATCTGACCGATATTTCGACCCGTGAACCGTTCCGCCGGTTCTCTTACGTGTCGCTATATGCTCAGAGGACAATCTGCGGCAAGGGCTTCGACGGCTATCGTGAGGGGCTTGAGTTTCTTGCTCAGCTATAATTCGCAATGGTATGAGGCTGCGTCAATTCTTGCGTGACTGGTCGTTGCCGATAGCGATGTCGAGCGGTGTCGTAATGTATCTTATTTATGTCAATATACCGCTCTTCGACTCCACGCACCGCCTTGCAGCGGAGGTAATATCGTATGTTCAGCCTGCGCTCATCTTCGCCATGCTCTTTGTCACGTTCTGCAAGGTGCGTGTTAGGGAACTTAAGCCCAAGAGGTGGCATCTGGCACTGTTGGCCTTTCAGCTGACGGCGTTCATTGCGATATCCCTGTCGATATACGCTTTCAAGGGCATGCCGCTCACACTGCGTGTGATGCTCGAGGCGGCGATGCTCTGCCTTATATGCCCCACGGCGACAGCGGCTGCTGTCATCACGGCCCGCCTCGGCGGAAACTCAGCTTCGCTCATCTCATATACCATGCAGATAAATATCGCAGTGGCTATGGTGACGCCGCTGTTCCTTGCGTTGTCGCATCCCGTAGAGGGCGAGAGCATAACATCGTCGTTCTTGCTCATCATGAGCAAAGTGTTTCCTCTGTTGCTGTTGCCGTTGCTTTGTTCCGAACTGCTGCGTCGAGCGGCTCCGGGCGTGCATGGCTGGCTTATCTCAAAAGGACGCAACCTGCCGTTTTACCTATGGCTTGTAGCGCTGTCGCTTGCCATAGCCGTGACATGCCGTGCCATAGCGCATTCTGCAGTGTCGATATATGTGATGGCCGGCATAGCGGCGGTATCACTTGCGTGCTGTCTCATGCAGTTCGCCATCGGCAGGCATGTCGGCCGTCGTCATGGCGAACTGGTTACCGGCGGACAGGCCTTAGGACAGAAAAATACCGTCTTCGGAATATGGTTCGCATACACATTCCTTACCCCCGTCACCGCCATCGCCTGCGGCTTCTATTCCATTTGGCATAACTTGGTGAACACCTGGCAGCTGTATAAACGGAATAATCCGTAGACTTTTGCTCGCGTGTCAATTTCGTACTCTTTGGCGGGTGTTTCATACATTAATGCTGTGTTGTCTTTGCCCTTATAATAAATAAGAACTATATTTGCTAATACTAATAACTTATAATTGTGATGTAATATTAACGTGTTATAAATCCTATAATATAATAACTAAATTTAGGTTTACGTTTATGAGTCTACGAAATTTATTCTTCGGTGATAGTTATAAAGCATTGTTTGCACGAATAATTTATAAACAGTTAAAAAGTCGTAAGAGTGTAACATACAAAAGTGTTTTAATTGAGAGTAGTTATCCAAAAGAAATAACTGAAAAATTGTCTTCATGTGACGGATATGGCGAACTTAAGAAGGCTTTTGCTGATGTTATAAAATTAATAGAAGATAGGGTTGGTCCAAGAAGTATTGAAAAAGCAGGCAATAATCGTCATCGTGTCTATAAATACGTAGGTAAAGAAGAAGATCCTTTATCTGATATGATAAACACGAAGGTTATAAGTGACTTAAAGAAGTATTGGCTGTTCTGCCAAGACTCTGCAGGCTTCTTTCCAAGATCATGGTTAGAGCATTTTTTTAAGGATTGTATTGATCTATTAGAGATAGAAAACCGGAAACATAGAGGCGAACAGATAATAAGCTCAAGCCTTGACCGCATTCTTGTAAACATAGACCTTTTACCGAAACTTTATGAGAATATAAAAGGGAAAGTTGTATTAGAAATAGATTATAAACCGTATGAAGAAAATTTGCAGACATTAATATTTCATCCTCATTATATTAAAGAGTATAATGGAAGGTGGCATATATTAGGGCATGCAGAAGGTCGTAGTCCTGAATTCGGATACAATATAGCTATTGATAGAATAAAATCACGTCCTCGTGAAAAATACAGAATAAAATACATTGAGCCTCCTACAATGTTTTATGAGAAATATTTTGACAACATTGTCGGGGTATCTCATTTGGAAGGAATGAAAGTTGAAGAGATTATTATACGTTCACATAGTCCGTATATACACAAATTGACAGAGACAAAACCGATTCATCATACACAAGTGACAACAAAACCGTTTGCGAAATATGATAATGGTGATTACGGAGAGTTTTTATTGCAGGTAGAACTTAATAAAGAATTTGTCGGGAGAATCTTACAGATGGGTGACGGCTTGGAAGTTGTTTCTCCTGAGAATGTAAGAGAGTATATAAAGGAAAATGTCTTGTCTTTATCGCATCGATATTTATAACTATAGCGGAATGGTTCTCTTGTCATAGTACCAATGTCTTTGACTAGAAAGTTGGTAAGCATGTGAAATATATCCAACTTTGTGTCAAACGATCATAAGTGTCCACTAAAAAATCGAAATAGTTCTTTGAAATGATTGATATTTAATTTGTTATGCAAGTTTTGTGAGCGAACGGATTTGAATTTACTTTTGCAGTCTAAATCAGACAGTTATGCTAAAAGACAAATACGTTTTCGCTCAATTAGTTCAGTTTTTAGACCGAAGTAAGTTCAACCGCATTGTAGCTAAGTATTTGGGAGACAAATATATAAAGTTCTTTACCTGCTGGAATCAACTGCTTGTAATGATGTTCGGACAACTTGCAAAATGTGAAAGTTTACGCGACTTAATCGTTGCGCTTGAAGCACATTGGAGGAAGCTGTATCACTTAGGTATGGGCAAGTCCGTAACCCGAAGCAATCT
>JAFTRV010000019.1 GCA_017462065.1 Bacteroidaceae bacterium | reverse complement strand
TTTCTTTGCCGAGTAGCGAGGAGGAAAAGCCACAAAGGGTTAATTTACTTGGCGTAAATGAGGATTTTGAAGGCAAACGTAACACAGGAAATTTGTGCAAACGAGTTAAACACAAAGTTTACTTTGTTGTTTTACAACGAGTGTCGCCAAATTTAGGGTACCAAATTTACTTTTTAGTCACCCCCATGAATTAATATTGCATATGTATTACTCTACAACAATCTTGAACGAGCGTATAGCCTTGCCTTCCTTGAGGACAACAGCCACATATACGCCAGGCTCAGCGTTAGCCAGAGAAATCTCACGCACCTCGCCCGCACGCACGTCGAACGCATTATTGCCCACGAGCTTGCCGTCTGCAGCGAAAAACGCCACCTCGAACAGGCCGTCCTCGGCAAAGAGAAGATTAGCTGTTCCCTCGAAAGGCTTCGGATATATCATATAACCGGCATCGTCGCCTACATTATCGATTGATGTCACGTACATGAAGCCATCAACAGTCTTTGTCACAGAGCCCAGAGTATTGGTAGCAACAAGAGTAACAGATAGTTCTCCGTCACCACCGTTGTAGGTAACGTTCGCAGTCTTTGCAGTAGAGCTGTTCACAACAGCACCCTCAACGAGCCATTTTGAAGACTCGTACTTCACAGGATAGCTACCGGTAAGCATTGGAACGCCAGGAGAAGTTATGAGCTGATTCTGCTTATAGTCAGTAGTATAGCCATTCTCTTCCTTGCCCGAAGTCATATAACCGCCGGGAACTGCAGAAGCGTTTTTGCCGAGGTTCGGGAAGTATATGTAACCCTGGCTGTCGGTCTTTGTCTCTTCGAAAGTGAAATAGCCTTCAAGGTTAGCAGGAGCAGTCTTGTAGCCGTTCATGGCCTGTTTAACTTCGTCAGCCGAGAGAGCCTTGCTCCATACCTGAACCTCATCGACCCAGCCTGTCAAGCTTGCAAGGTTTGTCATAGAGCCTCCTACATAGAACTTGGCGCCATTCCAATTCTTTGGACCGGAACCGCGAGAGTTTCCGCTTGCAATAAGCTTTCCGTTAAGATAGAGAGACAAGAACCTGCCCGACTTGACTGCACAGACGTGATACCACACGCCCGGCATCAGACTATAGCCGTCAGAAAGGATATCGACGTCATTGTTATGTTCATAATTGCCTGTTCCTGCAGGTGGAGCGTCGGCACATAATGAGATTTCGTTAGCGGCATTGTCACGTCCTATATTGTTTTTTGCAGCATAGCCTGCAGGACGAACAGCCGTCCACATCTCACCCCAAACATTTTCAGTCCACGTTCTACCATAGTTACGGTTAACCTTTGTCATAAGAAGCGTTCCGAGTGACGCATGTTCGAACTTCTCAACCTTGAACCACATAGCGAACGAAGTGTTATTGTACTCACTCATGATTGCGGCATCGACGGTGAACTGATACGGCTCATAAATGTGCAAAGACCTTGATACCGAACAAGGAGCCCCGTTGTATGATGCACCGTCATCAATATCTGCCGTAAGGTTTGCCTTCTGTCCAGGAGCGGTTATTTCCGTTATGTCCGCCGTGATATCATTTACCTGCGGCAGACGGCCTGTCTCGTTAGGTGTAATGAGAATCAACGAGCGGTTCATCAACGTAACGCCGTTCGTGGTAACCTCGACGTCATAGCTGCCTACTGCGGGGAGCGATGTCGTAATCTCAAGAGTAGAATTCTTGCTTGCGACCAATGCGTTTGTAGCAGCATTGTAAATTTTGAAATCAGCCACTTTATGATTAGGATCCTCAAAAGCTATAGTAAACTCCTCATTCGGCTTTATAATACTCTTGTCTACAGTAAGAGTCTCAATTATTGTCAAAGGCTGAGCAATCTCCTTTGTCCATACGATGTCGCTCTTTGCACGTCCGTCCTTGCCCACAGCGCGGACACCAATCTGCAGCTTCTCGACCATTGGTATAAGAGAGGCGTCTACTACATATGCGGCCCATGACGTAGTCGTAGTGAGAAGAGTCTCCTTTTCGCCCTGCTTAACATAAATTTCGTAATACCATGCGCCCACTTCCTCATTGTAAACGGGACAGCCCTCGTATTCAGCCGGACGGCTTGCCGGTGTTGGCATTTCAAACACTACCTTTATATCGGCACGATTATAGTAACGGTTCATAACCTCGGCATGAGTGATAGTCGGAGTCTTCGGCTGTTCGTTGAAGTCCGCAGGTATATATGCGAGTTCACCGAGCAACAATTCATAAGCAGCATTAGTGTTCTTTACAGACAGACCTACGCATCCGACAACATCGCCAGCCTTTAGGCCTGCCTGAGAGGCCTTTATTACCACTTCGTTCCACTCACCGGGCTTGGTGGCTGAAACCGGAACATATACGAAATTCTTTTCGCCAT
Source organism: Bacteroidaceae bacterium (assembly GCA_017462065.1). Classification (GTDB taxonomy): domain Bacteria; phylum Bacteroidota; class Bacteroidia; order Bacteroidales; family Bacteroidaceae; genus HGM04593. The sequence goes on along the minus strand of JAFTRV010000019.1, from coordinate 22,289 downwards.
TTTCCTTAGCTACCATAAGCTCGATGTTAGCAGTTGCGCCTCTTGGCTTAAATACAAGACGGAATTCGTCGTTTGCAGAAGCTACATTCCATTTTGTAGAGAAGAGGCGAACATCAGAACGACTTGTCGCTCCGTGCAACTTAAGACATGAGCCGCCGAACCAAGCGTCGTCATATGTAAAATCGACATTCACAGCATCGGCAGGCACCGTCTTGCCGTCACCGTTGTCTATCCACCAGCGCCATGTAGGCAGGAAGTCCTGCATACCATAGTTGTACCACTTGTGGTCCCATGTAGTCACGCCCTCATTATTGAAGAAGCGTCCGTTACCCAGATTGAAGCGTGTCACGAAAGGAAGCTCATCCAGGGTTGAGCGCTCGATGACAGCCTTAGCATAACCATGCCATTTCTGCAAGTCGCTATAAGAAGAGCCTATATTATCATCGGTCAATGCCGGGAGGCTAAGCACGTTGCGGTTACCACCGGAGAAGAGCATCTCCTGCTTTTTCTGATACTCGTTCTGCACTGCATAGTCGCTCTGTCCGCCCTCGGTTGAAGAGATGTAAAGGGCGTTACGGTCGTGTGCGCCCCAAACGACAATACTTACAGGATATTGCATCAATGCATTCCAGCCGGCATTACCGTTCATGCCATAACCGCGTCCCTGCATGTCAAAGCCTGCATAAACATCGAAAGTAGAACGGCCGAGGTTTTTAGCAGTATTGACACTTGTTGCCAAGCCAGAGCTACTCCAATTGTAATTCAAGAAGAAAACGTCTGTCACAGGCTGACCGGTAGCTGTGTTATGAAACCAGTTCTGGTTATTAGAGCTAAGCATACAGCCGTTGTCGCTTAAGTTGCCGCCGTTCAGCACATAAGCATACCAATCGACATGGAATGGATGATTTAGTTCTTTTGCGATTTTATGACATTCCGCAAGGAATGGTATAAAGCGGCTATACACAAAGTAACCCCAAGTACCTTCGGGATTGAAGCAAATGCCGTCAATACCGTAATATTTGAGAAACTGAATTAGTTTTCTTGAGTATTTGTAGTAGTCGCCGTTGCTACCGGGAGAAGTTGCGTTATTAGTGAACGGCTCCGCCAACTCATACAGGGTCTTTCCAGGTTCATTCTGATGGTTTACCTGTGCTGACCAGTCAATAAAATACGTACAAGCAGTCTTGACACCGTTCTTGTGAGCCACGTCATTGAAGGCACCCGGAACACGCCAGAAGCCGTTCGTCCAGTTAGAGTGAACATCGACATACTGCCACATATTGAAGTTGTCGCCGTCGAAATTGTAACGTGGCAAAGCTCCCCATTTCTTGGTCATCTCGCCAGTAGGAGCGCACCAGCAGAAATTCTTGTTGTTCTCGTCGTTCAATGCGTCATTCGCATAATCAGCAGGACGAAAGCGATTCTTCATTGGCACGCGAGAGATGAAGAAGTTCTCGTCATGGTAAGCCGCGCCTGTCGTATCCACACCCCAGGGCTTGCCGGGTTCCCAATTCTTAAGCGCCTCCACAATGTTTTCAGGCGTACCGTACTTCACATACATTTCGTGAGTCGGAATACTCTGCGCTACAGCATATGAGGCAAGCAGAGCCATAGCGAATGATAATAAACCAAGTTTTTTCATAATTATGTTATTAAAAGGTTTCACGAGTCTGGATATCAAATATGAATACACTCTGCTAAAGTAAGCATTTAGATTTAATTTAATAAATATTTAAAGATTTTTATTCGTATCTTTTTTACAAATGGTAAATTTACACGTCAAAAAGAGGAATTATATTAAATTAATTAAAAAACTAAAAGCAAACACACTATCCGTTTTGTTTAGCAGTTATATAAAAAACAGTTATAATAATGTACGAAAGCCTACTCTCGCTCCCCTATTTTCAGGGTATGAGCAAAGACGACATAACGACCATTCTTGACAAAGTCACTTTGGAATTTGCCAAGTACAACGACGGTGAGATGATTTGCAGTTCTAACGACAAATGCGACAAGTTCTTGGTGCTTATGCAAGGAGAAATGTCAGCGATAGCGGAAGCGCCGGACGGAAGCTATACATTGACCGAACTGATACCGGCACCTTATGCAATAGAGCCATACTCTATGTTCGGCTACAACACTCGCCACAAACGAAGCTACAAGGCAAAAGGCGAGTGCGCCATACTGACCATTGACAAGCGGTTCCTTTTCACCGAGTTCAACAAGCACAACATATTCACAATCAATTTCCTTAACCTCATAAGCCACAAAGCGGAAAGACTCAACAATGACATATGGAAGTACACTCCGAGCAGCATCAAGGGCAGAATAGCGCATTTTATAACATTAAGGAGCGAACTGCCGCACGGAAGGAAAGTGCTGTCAATTAAAATGGAACGCCTTGCGTCCATTCTTTGCGAGACCCGCCTGAATGTCTCAAAAGCGTTGAACGAAATGCAGGACGCAGGACTTATTGAGCTTCACCGCAAGGAGATTGTAATACCGTCGCTCCGGAAAGTCATCGAGAACATAACAGAATAAAGCTAAATGCAGTATACAAGAACAAGGCAGCCCTCAAAAGCCTGCCTTGTTCTTGTCGGGGTGACAGGATTCGAACCTGCGACTCCCTGGTCCCAAACCAGATGCGCTACCAACTGCGCTACACCCCGGAAACCGGTTAAATTCAAATTATTTCAAGCTTCTTGAATATAGGCACCATAGCCTCGACAGCACGATCTATCTGCTCTTTGGTATGCGTTGCCATAAGCGAGAAGCGTATCAACGTATCTTGCGGCGAGCATGCCGGCGGAACAACCGGGTTCACAAAAACGCCTGCGTCCCACAGCATCTTAGTCACCAAGAACGTCTTGTCGGTATCCCTTATATAAATAGGTATAATCGGCGTCGATGTATTACCTATCTCAAACCCAAGTTCACGGAAGTTCGAGAGGGTGTAATTAGTGATGTTCCACAAATTATCGAGCCTCTCGGGCTCCTCTTGTATTATATGCAACGCCTCAAGAGCCGCAGCGGTAGCCGCCGGCGTGTTGCTGGCACTGAATATATACGAACGAGAGTTATGACGTATATAATTTATAACCTCTTTGTCGCCTGCGACAAAACCGCCTATCGAGGCCAAAGACTTGCTGAACGTTCCCATGAGAAGATCAACATCGTCAGTAAGGCCGAAATGGTCGGCAGTTCCTCGCCCTTGATGCCCGAGCACTCCCAAGCCATGCGCTTCATCAACGAAAATGCTCGCATTGTACTTCTTCTTCAGCCGCACTATTTCGGGCAGATTGGCAATATCGCCCTCCATGCTGAAGACTCCGTCAACGACAATCATCTTTATTGTAGCCGGGTCGCATGCCTGCAGTTCTCTTTCGAGCCTCTCCATATCGTTATGACGATATTTCCTGACATTGGAGAAAGACAAGCGTCTTCCGTCGACTATCGAAGCGTGGTCAAGCTCGTCGCAAATTATCGTATCCTTACGCCCTGTTATGCAAGACAAGACACCCAAATTCACTTGGAAACCCGTTGAATATACAAGCGCCTCGTCCTTTCCGACGAACTGCGCAAGCTCGTTTTCGAGCTGCAGATGTATATCAAGCGTTCCGTTCAAGAAGCGTGACCCGGCACAACCGGTGCCGTACTTGCGGACAGCGGCTATCGCCGCCTCCTTTATTCGCGGATGGTTGGTCAAGCCCATATATGAATTTGACCCGAACATCAGCACCTTCTTGCCGCCCATAACCACCTCTGCATCCTGTTCGCTCTCAATACTGCGAAAGTAAGGATATACGCCCATTGCCATAAAGCGCTGCGGCAAATCATACTTAGAATATTTTTCCTTCAACAAACCCATCATCATCATCCCAACTACAAAGGCTCTCTATTCCGGAGTGCAAAGGTAGCTCTTTTTTTTTATGTAACAATAAAACAAGAAAGCAAACTTCAAAAGAAGTTAAGACAAACCGCCCTGTTTACTTCTTTTTTACTTCGTTTCCTTCGTTATAACCATATCCGTAGCGAATGGTATAACCATAGCCCGCATATCTGCGGCTTCCGTAACGTCCCGACTTGTAGACCTTGCGTTTTAAATCCTCGCCGTTCACAAGGACAGAGACATTCGTCAATTTGCCTTCGGCAAGCAAGAGCTTGAGGAACTCAATATCCTCTTTATGAGAATAGTTGAGACGAAGCACATACACGACAGCGTCCGCAACACGATTGATAAGCAAGGAGTCGGACACGAGCCCCACGGGAGCAGAGTCTATGACAATAAAGTCATACTTTGTCTTGAGGTACTCCAAGGCCTTGTCAAGATTAACACCCGCCAACAGCTCTGCCGGGTTAGGCGGCACGATACCCGCAGGCAAAAGGTCAAGTCCCTCAACCTGCTTCGACTTAATGATGTTCTTGTCGAGTATCGAAACCTCCTCAGGGTCTGCGACAAGATATGATGTCAATCCCTCGACGTTCCTGTCAAAGTCAAAGACCTCGGCCAAACGGGGACGACGGATATCGCATCCCATGAGCAGCACCTTTTTGCCAAGAAGAGCCATACTTGCAGCCATATTCGAAGCCACGAAGGTCTTGCCCTCGCCCGACGTCGTAGAGGTAAACATCACCACCTTGCCCGATGTGTTCCTCATGAGGAACTGCAGGTTGGTACGGATAGTTCTGAAAGACTCGGCTACCACATCGTTCACATTCTTCTTGACAATCACAGTAGCTCTTCCGCCTTTGAAGCCCTCGATTACCGGGGTTGTACCCACATGAGGAACATTTATAAGCTTGATTGCCTCATCGACCGATGTCAGCTTTGTCTGGAACATCATGATGAGATACACGTATGCCGCCGGTATAGCCAAGCCCATGAACAAGGCGATGAGTATCACCATTTTATGATTGGGCGAAACAGCGCCGCCGACAGTAGGAGCGTCGATGCAACGAAGGTTGTCAGCCGTTACCGCAAGGCTTAGAGCATTCTCTTCGTACTTTTGCAGCAACATCACATAGAGGTCGGACTTAATGCCGCACTCGCGTGTCAAGGCAAGGAGTTCACGCTCTATCTCGGGCGACATCTCGAAGCGGTCGGTATAACTGTCCACGAGCATCGAGATTGCCTCACGCTGCAAAGCCAAAGACTTGTCAAGAGCGTCGATAGCAATTCTCAAGTCCTCCTGCATTGCCTTTACTCTTGACGTAGCGGCCTTCAAAAGCGGGTTGTCGGCACTTGCCGTAAGCAAGAGGCCGTTTCTTTCAATAGCCTCCTTATTATAATTATTAATAAGGAGCAACAGCGACTGGTCTATTGTCATACCGAAAGTTGTCGGTATCACCTTCATGTCATTAGCAGGATTATTTACAAAGTCATTCAAATATTTTGAAGACTCTATCATCATATCCAGTTCTTCGAGCTGCTTTACGTATGCCGCTCTGTTCTGAACGACCTGAGGAGCGTCCAGCTTGGGGTCGATAAGATTATTGTCTCTTTTATACTGTGCAAGGTGTCCCTCCTTTTCGGCGAGTTCAACTCTCAACAGGTCGAGACGGCCGTTTATGAAATCTTCGGTCTGACGTGCGACCTGACGCTTGTCCTCGTTTGTCACGTTGTTGTAGCTCTCGATTACAGCATTCAAGTAATCTACGCCCTCGGCAGGCACCGGAGTGTTTATCGCCAACACCGCCACCGATGATGTCTTAGACACAGGAGCGACCGCCAAGCGTGACATGTAACTGCGTGCCGTAGCCTCGAGCTGATTCACCGAAACCTTAAGCTCGCACTTGAAAGGCTCCGCCTCCTCGTCGGCTTTCACCTCTGCGACGGGCTTTCTCATGTCATTTACGAGAATCTTACCGGCAACAGTATTCAGGCAGTACGGGAAAGAGGCTATCTCGACCTCCTCTGTCTCAACATCGATTCCCAAGCCCTCATTTACGTATGTATATCTCACCTTTACCGGGTTTTCGCCGTCAAATGTAAAATAGATGTCGATTGGGGCTCTCATTTCCGACAACACGGAAAGAGGAACTTCGACATTCACCGGGCTTGCCTTTTTGTATATCGGCATATCCTTAATGCCCAACTTGGTATAGTTCACGTAAACGCCTGAGCTCAATACTGCGCCGCGCGCCACGGACATAGAATTGATTACCTCTATCTCATTCTCGACATTCGAGCCGCCCATCTGGTAGCCGAAGTCGGCAAGCATGTCGGCCTGAGAAGAGAATGAGCCTCTCTCGTCGTCGGAAAGAAGAATTTTAGACGTGACACGATACTGCGGAACAGCAAAGTAAAGATGCACTACAGCGAATGCAAGACAAACAACTATGCTTATTACAAACAGTTTCCAATGTGAAAGGAACGACATTAGGATTTTACCGATATCCAAGCCCTCTTCCTCGACTGCATTATTTGCCATATTATTATTTTCCTGCATAACGATTTAGTTTATAATATTATACAATAATGATACCAAAGAAATTACGATTGACGTACCCGAGAACCACAACGAGGTTGTAGAGCCCACGTCCGAGCCCTTAGCCTTTGACTTGTTAGGCGTCACGTAAACCACGTCGTTCTGCTGCAGATAATAGTAAGGCGAGTCAAGCAAAGAGGCGTCATTCAGGTTCACCTCGTAGACGTTCTTCACGCCGTCGGCGCCTTCACGTATGATTTTTACATTATCACGCATGCCGTATATCGTCAGGTCTCTTGCCAAAGCCAAAGCCTGCAGCACGTTCACCTTGCCATTCTTTATAGTGAATGTACCGGGAGCATTGACCTCTCCAAGCACCGAAATCTTGTAATCCACGAAACGCACCACAACGGTCGGCAGCTCATTGAAAGCCCCCTTGACCTTTTCAAGCACCAAAGCCTCGGCCTGAGGAATGGTAAGCCCTGCCAACGACACCTTGCCCACGTTCGGAATTATAACGCAGCCGTTGGCATCCACGACATAATTCTGCAATGCAGGCTGTGTTGTCAAGGACTTTGTATAGCTGTTATCAACAGGAGCTATCAAATTGTAGCTCATGGCAGCCTGCTGGTTCTGAGAGCTTACCACAGAGATAGTAAGCAGGTCGTGCGGCTGAATTACAGGCTCTTGAACGGCAGAGGCCTGCTCCGATGATTTGAAATCCTTGCTGTTCTGCAAATACGGCACTTTCTTATACGAGGTACAAGAAGCAAGAGCCATAACGACCAGCAATGTCAGAATTGCAAAAGGCTTAATCTTTGTTGTTTTCATATCGTATAATAATTTATTGTCCTGTTAATGACACACTTATTCAATTATAAATGCAAATATACAAAAGATTAACATAGCTCAGCACAAAATCATTAAAAAAAACATCATTCTCATGGTAGACAATGAATTTGTTTGAGATTATGGCAAAAAAACCGTATCTTTGAGCTACATAAGGAACATAAGCGATTGAGCTATTCGCCCATAAGACAATAAACAATTAAATATAATGAAAGTTGGCAAAATTTTTAAAACAGCCATAGCCATTACAGCCGCTGCCGCATGCTGTATTGCCGCATTGCTGTTCAGGACATACTACAATGTAAAGCTCGACACCATAGAACTCGAACAGACGGAATACATATATATTACCCCGAAGGACAATTCCGCGACCGTGATACAGAAAATCGAAGAGATTGCCGGCGCGGGCTCGGCCGAGGGGTTCAGCGTTTTAGCGGAGCACAACAACTTCGACAAACGCCGGCGCAGCGGAAAGTTCGCCATAAAGGACGGGGACAACATGCATTCCATCTACCGCCGCATCGTCAGCAACGAGCAGACCCCGGTGAAATTGGTCGTACCCTCGACACGCACGCTGCAGCAGCTGGCTGGCGCAATAAGCAGGCAGCTGATGCTCGACTCGGCAGAGCTTGAAGAGTTCTTTTCCAACCCAATCTATTACAAGAAGATAGGATACAGCAAGGAGACCATGCCGTCACTGTTCATACCCAACACGTACGAGGTCTACTGGGACGCAAAGCCCGAAAGAGTGATGATACGACTCATGGAAGAGAGACGGAAGTTCTGGAACGACTCCCGCATGGCCAAAGCGAAAAGAATAGGCATGTCGCCCGAAGAGGTAGCCACGCTCGCCTCAATCATCGACGAGGAGACAAACTGTGACGAGGAGAAGCCCGTGGTCGCAGGAATGTATATTAACCGCCTGAAGAGAGGCATGCCGCTGCAGGCCGACCCCACCGTAAAATTCGCCATAGGCGACCCTGCACGCAAGAGAATCCTTAACAAGGACCTCGAGGTCAATTCCCCCTACAACACCTACAAGTACAAAGGACTGCCCCCCGGTCCCATACGCATACCCACCATCCAGGCAATAGAGAGCGTGCTTGGCTACAAGAAGCACAGCTACTTATACATGTGCGCCAAAGAGGACTTCTCGGGCAGGCACAACTTTGCCAGGACGCTAAGCGAGCATAATGCCAACGCCGTCAGATACCGCAAGGCGCTCGACAAGCTGAACATAAAGAAATAACGCCCCGACACAATGATAGAAGCGAGAAGATGGCATGCAGCTATAGCCTTTCTGTTCGTTTTTGCCGGAACGTTCGCTCAAGGCAACCTTTCGGCATTAGTGCCCATGCCCAACAGCATTGAGACATGCAAAGACGGCAGGACATTGCAGCTGAACTGCAAAACAGCCATAAAAAGTTCCCTAAGCGAAGAGGCATTCGTTATTGAAGAGCTCAGACGCATAGTCAAGAGACACACCCGGCTTGCGCCCGAGATTCGCAACGGCCAAAAGAGAAACATCATAAGCATTGATATTGACGAGTCATTGCCCGGCAAGGAGCATTACACGCTCGATGTCAATTCAAAAGGCATCTTCATAAAAGGGCACGACGAGGGCGCTTTGTTCATGGCATTGCAGACCCTTGACCAGATTTTCTGCGGAGACGTGAAGAACACCCTGCAGGGCAGGATTGAGCATATAAGCATCGACGACGAGCCCCGCTGCCCGTTCCGTGCCGTAATGATAGACCCCGCCCGTCACTTCATCCCCGTAAAGGATGTTAAATTCTTCATAGACCAGATGGCACGCTTCAAGTTCAACGTGCTGCAGCTGCACCTGACCGACGACCAGGGGTGGCGAATAGAGATAAAGAGCCGTCCGTCGCTGACGGGAACAGGCTCCGGCAACGACTATTACACTCATGAAGATATAAAAGAGATAGTAGCATACGCAGCCAAGAGAAACATCGAAGTAATACCCGAGCTGGACATTCCCGGCCATTCAGTAGCCATTCTTGCCGCCTATCCCGAGCTTGGATGCCCGTTTCGCCACAACGAGAAGAAAGAGCTTGGCAAGACCACGAACATGATGCTTTGCGCACGTAACGACAGCGTATACAAGATATATGAGGATATAATAAAAGAGGTATCGCAGCTCTTTCCGTCGAAGAGAATTCACATAGGCGGCGACGAAGCCGCAGTAAAAGAGAACTGGGCGAAATGCGACGACTGCCTTGCCATGATGCGTGAAGCGGGCTACGCCAAGCCGTCGCAGCTGATGATGCCGTTCTTCGGCCGCATGCTTGACATTGTACGCAGGAACGGCAAGGAGGCGATAATGTGGTGCGAGCTTGACAACATCCGGCCGCCCGCAAACGACTACCTCTTCCCCTACCCTGCCGACGTCACCCTCGTCACGTGGCGCAACGCCCTCACCCCAAAGTGCATAGAGCTGACACGCAAGAACGGCCACAAGCTTATAATGGCGCCCGGCGAGCATGCCTACCTCGACTACCCGCAATACCCCGGCGACCTCCCGGAATTCAACAACTGGGGCATGCCCGTGACCACGCTCGAGCAATCATACGCCCTCGACCCCGGCTACGGACTGCCGCACGGGGAGCAGGCGCACATTCAGGGAGTAATGGCCACCTTGTGGGCCGAAGCCATAAAAGACATCAACAGGCTTACATACATGATGTTCCCTCGCGGCATGGCAATAGCCGAGGCCGGCTGGAGCCGCATGGAGCAGCGAAGCTGGGAGAGCTTCAAGGAGCGTATATACCCCAACATCATGGACATGATGAAGAGCGGAGTTTCAGTAAGAGTGCCTTTTGAGATTGTAGAGAGAGAATAAAAAAAGTTTTGCTGTACAGAATAGAACGACGAAACTCCGAGAATACAAGATTTGAGGGCTCCTGTCCTTTGTAATCCACCGGCTCTCTAAAGCTACCCGAAGGCGTGGCCCGCCATTGGACAATGTGAAGCTGACTCGGTTTTCGATTAAAATTGATGAGTTTCCCAGTCAATCGATACAGCAAAACCGTACACAAACATAATAAGCATTTTCGACAGAAACAAGCTATTCTGCCACAAATTCCTTTTTTTTCACATATTATACGCTTTGTAAAGCCTATTTTGCATAAGAAATGCGGGACGACCCGAAAGTCATCCCGCATTTTTGTATAAAGTCTCCTATTACTTCTTAACCGGAGAAATCCTCAACTTATATGTCATCTCCTTATTAGGAACGCAATATTCAGGCATAGTACCTACATCGTGACCGCAAGAAGCGTTGCCGATGCCTCGCAGCCAAGCATCGAGGTGCAGAACGGTGTAAGGACGCTTCGTCATCTCCCAGTAGTGCTGAGCGTTCATAAGGTCAGCGTCGGTATAAGGAAGAGCCGAGAAGCTAACATTGCCTTCTGTCTCAATCTTGACGCCCTCGCCGAGCGCATTGGTGAGCGACAGCTCGCGCAGGCCCTCACGGCTGCCGCTGCTCTGCGGCTTAACGTAGTTGTCGGCCATGCTGCCGTCGGCCTTGCCTGCATAACGTCCTACCACGGTACCGTCCTTGCGGTCTACAGTGTTCTCCCACGGGCCGCAAGCATAGTAATCGACATTGCTCAATGACGAATCTACAGCGCACACGAGGCCGGCACGACGCAGGTCGCCGTTCTTGGGAATGAACTTAGCCACGACATCGACGATGCCCTGAGCATAGACGATGAAGTCAATTTCGGTGTCGCAGAGCGAGCCGCGACGTACAGTCTTCACTACAGTGTTGCCGTTCTCCTCGACCACTTTCACCTCGCCGTTGGCCTCAAGACCGTTGCCGGTATGGCCATACTTGTCGTTCTCAATCCAGCGGTGGTTGTCATATACGAAGCCCAGTCCGTCGGCAATTACGTTCTTGCCGTTGAAGGCAAGAGCCGTCATCCGTGCAGTCTCAGCGTCGAACTTCACCTGTACCTTGTCGTTGCCCACAGCGATTTCGTGCAAAGAAGAGGTGCTTGCTAAAGGAGCGCCCTTTGACTTGATTTCGGGCAGAGCCGCGCGCTCAACCAGCGTGAACTGCTGAACAGCCACTTCGTGACCCGCAGGAGCGAATACCTGAGCCTCACGATGCACGAGACGTACAGTCATCAGTATCTCGTCGCCTCTCTTGGCTGCTCTCTCCACATTCACCTTGCGTGCCGTAAGCCATGTCTTTGCAGTCTCGCCGCTTTCGGCCGAAGGAGCCTGCGTGCGGCCGGTGTATACCACCTTGCCGTTCTTCACAACCTCGTGAACGATGTCAAACTCGTTAAGGTTGGTGAAGTTGTACTTGTTCTTTATAGCTATAGTAGCTATTCCGTATTCAGTATTGAGTTCCGGCATAGATATCTCGACGAACTGGTGAGCGGCCTTTACCTCCTTGAGCTTGCCGCCCTCCTGACGAAGAGGAGAGACAACGCCGTTAGAGCAGAAGTTGCCCTGGTGAGGACCCGGATAGTCGTAGCCTGTGTGGATGCGATAAACGCCCTCCTTCATCTCCTGCGGGTCATAGATAGCCTGGTCCACCCAGTCCCAGATACAGCCGCCGATGCATGAGTTAGAGGCCTCTATCTTCTGCCAGTACTCTTTGAGGTTGCCTATTGCGTTGCCCATGGCGTGAGCGTACTCGCAGATGAACATAGGCTTGTCGAGGTCATTGGTATTCTCGTTCATCCATGCCTGGCCGGGATACATCTTAGAGTAGAAGTCGCTGAAACGTCCGCCGCCATAGTTGCCGCTTGAGCGTGTTCCCTCATAGTGCACGGGGCGCGAGTCGAGACGCTTAGCCTCGTCGTAGCAAGGACCGAAGTTATTTCCGTTGCCCGCCTCGTTGCCCAAGCTCCACATAACTACGCTTGCGTGGTTACGGTCGCGCAGCACCATGCGGTTGATGCGGTCCACGAACGAAGGTATCCAGCTCTCACGGTCCGAGATTGTCTGGTTGGCATGGTCCTCGAGGTCTGCCTCGTCGCAGCAGTAGAGACCGTAGTGGTCGAACATAGCGTACATCTTGGCAGCGTTAGGATAGTGGCTGGTACGGATAGTATTGATATTGTTCTGCTTCATGAGCAGCACATCCTTCAGCATTGACTCTGTCGTTACGGCACGTCCTCGAACAGGGTCGGTGTCGTGGCGGTTCACGCCCTTGAAGAATACACGCTCGCCGTTGATGTATACAAGCGAGTTCTTTATCACAATTTCACGGACGCCGTGCTTTGTAGAGAATGCCATCTCCTCCTTGCCGTCGGCGTCGAGCTGAACGATGCGTACAGTGTAGAGGTTAGGTTTCTCGGCGCTCCACAGCTTCACGTTGTCTATTGTCAGCTTGATGTCGCCAGATATTGAAGCGACCTTGACAGCGGTGTTTATCACGGTCGAGTCGCAAGCCGCGAGAGAGCCCATTGGAGAGTATACCGAAGCCACTACAGTCTTAAGGCCGGGCTCGAAGTCTCTGTTGTCAATCTCGAAGTTCACGTTCACGTCGGCGCTCCACTTGTCGGCAGAGAGCTTGCTTGTGATGTAGTGGTCGCGTACAGCGGCCTTAGGCACGTTGTAGAGATACACGTCACGGAAGATACCGCTCATGCGGAACATGTCCTGGCACTCAAGATATGAGCCGTCGCACCAGCGGAACACCTGAACGGCGAGAGTATTCACGCCCTTGTCGAGGTAGTTGGTGATGTCGAACTCTGCAACATTGTTAGAGCCCTGAGTATAGCCCACGTACTCGCCATTGAGCCATACGAATGCAGCCGAGTAGATACCGCCGAAGTGGATGAACGTGCGGCGGCCGTCCCAGTTCTCAGGCACCTCGAATGTACGCACGTAAGAGCCTACGGGGTTTATGCCGTAGTTCTTGCCACCGTCGTTGAAGCCCGGGCGGGCCTTGATGAACGGAGGAGTGTTGGCATGAGGATACTCCACATTGTTGTATATCGGCTTGTCATATCCGTGCATCTCCCAGTTCGACGGAACAGGAATCTCGTCCCATGAGCTTACGTCGTAGCCATTCTCGAAGAAGTCGAGAGGACGCTGCGAAGGCTCGCTCACAAGGTTGAACTTCCATGTGCCGTTAAGAGTCATGTAACGGCTGTTCACAGGCTCTGTCCAGGGGGTAGCATAGTACTCGGCGTCGGCGAGCATTTCGGCCACATTGTTGTAAGGCATGTATGTAGCCACGCCACGCTCCTTGTTCTCGGCGAAGACCGTCTCGTCCTCCCAGTAAGGCGACGCTATTTTCGGCTTCTCCACCTGCTCGAACGTGAACCATGCAGCGCTGTCGGCGGCATTCTTCTCAACGAGCATCATGCGTCCCTCGCGCAGGGCGTACATCTTGTCGCTCTTGCCTGCCGATACGATGAGATAGACGCCGTTGTTGCCCTCTACAGGCTCGAAGCGGAACTTCGCATTGTTCCACACGCCTGCCGTCGCGGGCCACTGCAACAGATAGTCGATGCTTGCGTTGCTGCCGCCGTCGTCAAAGTTCTGGCCATAGAAAGCGTTCTCCACTGCGAATGTATGCAGGTCGATAGTCTTGACGCTCCAGTACTGTCCTCGGTTCTCGGCCTCTACGGCCTCGGCCACGATGCGTGCGTTGTTCTCGCTTGAGTCGCCGTTGCCGAGTACGAGGCTGTCGCCCGTTGCAGGAACGATGCGGTAAGTCAGGTCATCGTCGAAGCCGGCATATACCGACTCTTCGAAGCGGAACTGAGCAGCCTTGTGGTTAGCCGCCTTCTCCTTTGCGATGATTACAAGGCCGTTCTTTGACTTAGCCACAGCGGCGTTAGGGCTGTTTGCCGGAACAAGCAGGCCGCCCTCGAACTTCCACAGCTGAGCCTCGTCCGAGCCGTTGTTCTCGCCCACCTCCACGCGGCTGCCGTTCACGCGCAACGCATGGTTTGTGATGGGGTTAATGATACGCCAGCTGCCCGAAAGCTCAGAGACCTTCCACAGCTGAGCCGTGTTGTCCTTGTCAAAATTGCCAAGACCTACGGCGTTACCCTCTTTCTCGAATACCACATTGTTCTTGTTGCCCGAAGCGAAGATGTGGTAAAGCTTGCCCTTTTCCGGCATCACCTGCGCTGTTGTTCCAAGAATAGAGAACAAAGCCAAAGCCACCGGCAAAATGCATTTACGGATGTTTTTGATAGACATAGTATTTTGATTAAGTTACAATATTTGCCAATTAGCACAAAAGTACAAAAAGAGATGTGAAAAAGAAAAAAAATTAACAGATTAATTTAATTAACGAGTAACGATTAAAGATTAACGATTAACGATTAACGAGTAACGAGTAAAGATTAACGAGTAACGAGGAGCGAGTAAAGTTTAGGGTTGAGAGTTTAGAGTTGAGAGAATGTTGGCGGCGATTAACGAGATGCACTGCCTGCAGCGAAACGAAGCATCTCGTCAATCGTAGTGCCGCAACGTCGCACCGCTTGGGTTGCGGAAATCCTTAGCCCCCTTAATTGCCCTTAGTAGTCCTTAGTAGCCCTTAATCACCCTTAGTCCCCCTTAATTGCCCTTAGCTTCCCAATAAAGGTCTCTTGCGATGCGTTTGTCACGTCTTACCCCCTTGCCCTCGGAATAATAGTCGGCCATGCGTTTGGTTCCCGCCTTGTTTCCAAGCAGATGCAGCTTTTTCGCATAGCGGTACGCAGCCTTGTAGTTCCCCGCATTATGCTCATAGTCGGACATATACAGCAACGCAGGCTCATATTCCGCCTCGGCGGCAGCGATTATGTAAGAGAGCCCGTCGCCGCCGTTGCCGGCGAGCTTGCAGCCGTATGCGAACATCGCTTCTGGCAAGCCCTTTTCCGCCGCCTTTTCAAGCAGTGCGTCGGCTTTCGCCTCATCTCTTGCCACCCCGTTGCCTGCCGCATGCCTGCACGACAGCTCATACATGGCACGAGGCTCCTCCTGTTCTGCCGCAAGCCTCAGCCATTCGACAGCCAGCAGCGTGTCACGCTCCACGTTCTCCCCTTTGAAATAGCATGCGG
Organism: Bacteroidaceae bacterium; assembly: GCA_017462065.1. Classification (GTDB taxonomy): domain Bacteria; phylum Bacteroidota; class Bacteroidia; order Bacteroidales; family Bacteroidaceae; genus HGM04593. The sequence goes on along the minus strand of JAFTRV010000019.1, from coordinate 6,970 downwards.
CAAGGTCACGCCGGGCGCGAGGCTCGCCCTTCTTAGCCGCCTTGTCGAGGAACGAATGTGCCAGAGCGTCATTCTTCTTCAGCCCCAGACCGTCACGATAGCACAGCGACACGTGATAGAGAGCGGGAGGATAGTCATACTGCACAAGCTCGGCGAACACCATTACAGCGCTCTTGTAACGCTTCTGATTGAAATATATCATTCCCGTCTCATATTGGTATTCGCATTGCGCCTGAAGCAGGGAGTCCATCGGCGCCCTTTCGACAAGCTCCCTTTTCACTTTGGCCGTGACAGCCGCGCTGCTCTCTTCGGCCTTGTCACGCACCCTTGTAGCCATAATGCCGTCGTTGCTGAAGAGAACATTCCCGCAACGTCCCTCCACCGAGACGTCAAGCCCTGCGCACACGCTGCTGTTGTAGAGTTCTATCACAGCTTCGCCCTGTTCGTTTATACGAATGCAAGGCTCCCACAGCAGAGTACGCCTGAAGTCGCTCTCCTGCGGCGTCATGCGTCCGTAGTCGGGCGAATAGAACCGCTTGCTCTCGCTGTAGCCCTGCACCGACGTGTAGCGTAAGGAGCTGCCCGCCGCAGCGAATTCCGGGACAAGCCTCTCCTCTACCCTTTCGTCCTTGTACGGGATAAGGCACGCCACATAGTTAGGATTTATGGGATAGCTGATGCCGGGGCCTCCTCTAAGAGTCCTTTTGAACTCATGAGCTTCGGGGCATCCCGCCATATTCTGCGACGGGTACACATACAGCTGGGAGAGGAAGCCGAAATAGAATTTCTGGACAGGAATCTTATTTTCGAGCATCCTTGTCAGCGGTATCCAATAGGTACCCCTGTTCTCGAACTGCCCGCGGGTCTTTGCGTCGCAGCGTATTACAATCTCCTTGAAGTCGGTCATCTTGTTCACGTCGTGTATGCCGCGCAGATACTCCATATCGGGCTGCGGTACCTCGAACGGGCTGTAAGCGCCGTCCACCACCATGAGCTGCACCCAGTAGGCCCAATGATACCCGTGCCTCATGATTGCGCTCTTCACCACGTCGGCGGCAGTAAGCACATGGTCATACTCATGGTCCACGCCGGGGCGTGACGCCTCGTCGGTGTATTGGACAAAGCCTATGTACTTGCTTATCTCATCCTGTCCTTTGCGAACGCTCAGGATGTCGCTCGTGATGTCTTTCGTCTCCACATTGCCCTCCTCATCGACAACAGTAACGTAGTTCTCGATGGCCTCGTCCTTGAAGGCATCGTAGACGGCGTCCCTATGCCTGTAGAAGACATTGGCGTAAGTGACGTCCTGCGCATACTCCCATTCGTCAAGATAGTCGAGACGCATCTCGCTGTGCGGCGGCCTGCCGCCAATCTCGCTCTTTTTCCTGCCTACCACCTCAACAGCCGACAGCATGTATTCAAAGGGGTTAAGCTTCACTAAGCTGTCGCTTTCGGCCTTGCTCATAGGCATTCCCAGGTGACGCTCCCAATAGTCGTAAAGACGGAAGCCCGGGGAGTAGTAGCGGTCGAGGACAAAGCTATACGATATGTTCCTGCTGTGCTTGAATATTGTCCGAGGCTTCAGCGACGCCACGCGCTTGCCGTAGAAGTCGTCGAGCTCCACCACGAAAGAGCCTGTGCTGTCGGTACGTATCGTAGACATAGTGCTGCCGACAGAGTCCTTCGCCACGTCGAGCCTCACGAGATTGTTCGGCTGTGGCGTCACTACCACCTCGCCGAGATGCCCGAGGCGTGTGTCGAGCCGCTTCTGCATGAGCATGCCTTTCAGCGTTATGCCACGCTCCACCGGCTGCAGGCCTTCAATCTCCTTGCGTGCCAGCTCGCCCCAGTCGTACGATGTCCAGCCGTGCGTGAGCATCACAAGGTCGAGATGCTCTTTACGGTGTCTGTTGGCGGGGTCGAAGTACTGCGCGGCGTCGGGCAGATAGCCCTTTATCTCCGAGCCGAGCAGCATATAAGTGTAAATGTTATGGCTGTACGATGTCGCGGGCCGCCCGGCGGCGTCTGTCAGCGACAGGGAGAGCCCGGCTGCCGACGGCAGTGGCTTGCCGTCCTCACGCACCACCCTGAGCGTTATCTTCTCGTTGGGCGAAGGGCTCAGGTTCTCCGTATGATAGCCGTTGGCAAGCACCCGCAGCTTCACGCTCTCCATGCCGCCGCCCTGCAGCGAGTCGTGCATCACGAAGAACTGACGCTCCGCAAGCGGCTTATGGGCATTGTTGAAGAGAAGCGCGCGGCACACGCCTTCGGGCAGTTCGTTCTTGGCAAACGATTGACGGACAATATCTTTGCCGCTGTCTATCTTATTGTAGAAGCCCATTGTTCCCCTGTGCAGGAGAACAAACCCCATAGGCTCGGCGAGATTGCTTCGCACTGTTACCGCAATGCTGTCGGCATGCTCGTCCACACGCAGCGCCACGCCCTTCTCCGCAACGGCGGGGAGAGCGAAACGGTGCTTTTTCTCCTTTCCCTTGCTGTTCATTATTACCGCTTCGGCATGGTACGAGGCGCCTGCCTCGGGAGTAAACTCAAGCACCCCCTTTCCCATGTGCCTCGGCATGCTCTCGAGCAGCTTCTCGCCATTCTTGAACAGCGTTACCGCCGCCTCGCTGAAGAGGCCGCCCTCCTCACGCAGCTCATACGCCACACGTGCCGGCATGCCTGCCACAAGATGACCGCCCTCGGGGAAGAAGTCGAGAGTGGCGTCGGGCAGCTCCAAGCCTTGCCACTTGCCATCCTCGGCAAAGGCGCGCCGCCTGTCGAGCATGTTCTTGAAGTCCCAGTTGTCGGCGTTCACCTTGTCGAATACCGGGAACACACGGCTGAATACCGCCTCACGCCCCCAGTTGAGCATGTAGCGTGTGTATGCCCGCACCTCGTAATAGCCCGACAGCAGGAGAGGGTTAAGCTCGAATTCCCCGTGACAGCACCCGCTGTCGTCAATCTTGTATTTCTTCGTCTCCACCACATAGCCCTCGGGCGCTACAAGCTCCACGTAGAGCACCTTGCTCAGCAGGCTCGGACGGTTGTCCGCCCCGAACGATACATAAGCCTTGAACCACATTGTCTCGCCAAGATAGTAGGCGGTGTTGTCAAAATGGAGATACACACGCTCCTGCTGCATCACACGCCCCACCTGCATTGCCCTGAGAGCGATGCTGTCGATGCTGTTCTGCGCCACGACGCCCTGCGTCGCGAGCAGCAGGCAGAAAAAGAGAAGACGGCGGAGCATTATATATTATAAGGTAATTATATAATAAGGTATCAGCGTACTGCACGCTTCTTGCCGCCGACGATATATATGCCGGGCGCCTCGATACGCTGCAGCTTGCGGCCCGAGAGGTCATACACTGCGTTATCGTTCCCGTGCAATGGCAGCTCTGCCACGGAGTTCTGCGCTTCGACCTCTTCGACAAGGAACGCCGACGAGAAGTTGTCGTTCCAGAACATGCCGCTCGCGCCGTCGTAGTTGCTGCCGTCGCTCTTAAGTACCATATAGCCGTAGGTATCCTGCGATTTTCCCGTGTCGTAGCCTCTGAGGCTGTACCACGATAGCAGGCCGAAGAGCTGTTCGCTTGTCCCCGTGACATAGGTCGAGGGAACAATCTTCTCGAAGCGTATGTCGGTCATCGAGGCCGTTGTCTTAGAGCTGTTGGGCGCCGCGCCTTTCACCTCCTGCAGACCGGTGACATTGCCGCTGTTCTCGAGCCAGTCCACACCGTTATAGTTAGAGTGATATACAAGATACTTGCCGTCGGCAGTACGCAGCGACACCGTTCCGTTGCCGTTGTCCTCGCAGTCGAAGACAGCCGTCGCCGGCAGCTCCTCGCTGCCGCGAGGGACAATAGCTATGTCCGTGCCCGTATAATTGAGGTAGTAGCGGCTGCCGCTCATGGCAACCATAGTCAAAGTGTACTTCTTGCCGTCGGCAGGCACGTTCACGTTGGTCGTGGAATAGAGAGCCGCCTTTGCCGCAGATATGTCGGCCTTGCTCTTGGCGTTCTCTACCGCCGTCATGTACGCCGCCGCCTCGCTGTCGGCAGGATAGCCTGTCTTGCCTGCGAACTCCTCGGCGAAGGCTGCCGCCTCGGCACGCTCCTCGTCGGTAAGCTCATCGACCGAAGTGCCCGGCTCCCCCTCTCTCTCGACCTCGGCTATAAGATACTGGCAGCCCGTGTCGGTGGTATTGCTGCCGCCGCCCCAGTTATACACCTTATAGCCTAAGGAGTTATTGTTTGTCTGGTTGAACTGCGTCGTTCCGCTGACAATGATGAAGAGCCCCTGCGTAGCGGCGGGCTTGAACTCCCAGCCGCTTGCGGGCGATGCGGCTTGCGTACGCAGAGCCGTGTCGTTGCCGCTTGCGGGCGACACGAATGTGCCGTCGGCCTTGTTCACTATGTCGAGCTTGCCGTCGGCACGCAGCACGAGCTTCCATTTAGCGGCGTCGGTGAGCGTCTTCTCGCCTATTATTTCAGCGCCTGCGCCCTTTGATGTCGGGTAGCGGTTTTCACGCTGCGGAGTAGAAAAAGCGTAGTAATACGTCACGTTGCCGTCGCTTGCCTTCGGCTGGTTCACCGCCGCTGTCACAAGCTTCGCCTTGAACGCCTCGAAAGCCTCATTGAGCTGTCTGAGCTGAGCGGCGCGCGCCTCGTCGCCCAACTGCTCGCCTAATGTAGCCTCCACCTCGCCTACCACAGCGTTAAGCTCAGCGGCGAGAGATGAGGGATATTGCCCCGGCTGCTCGCCCGTATTGGCGGCTACGTAGCTCTTTATCCCTGCAATTTCGGCATTTATGATGTCGGCGGTAGCGTCCATGCTCTTTGTCGGCGAGTATACGAGCCCCTCGACAGCGTCGTTGCCGTCAAGGTCCGTCAGCACGAAGGTGAACATCCACTTGTTCAGTCGCACATTGCTTGCCGCTACGTACGGCAGCTTGATGAAGACCTTGTTCCACCCCTTTTTGAGAGTTACCTCGACAGGCTTGCGTGCAGTGAAGTTCTCGTTCTTGAGAAGCTGTTCGTTGTCGTTTATGGCCACGCCGCTGTTCTCCCACGCCGGCGGAGCTATTCTAACGCCGTTGAGCCATATATCAGAGCCCTTGCGGTCCCACTTGCCTGCGTCGGGGGCGTAGTCCTTTTCGCTGCGGCCGTAGTTCTGGAACTCAATCTGCGCTCCCGCCTTCTGCTCCTTGTCGCTGTAGACGTATGTCCATGCGTAGGCAGTGTGGTTGTCATAGTCCCTGTTGCCGTAGTATGTCTGTATAGTGCTGTTCCTCCACGTGTGACGCAGATAGATGCCAGCGCCCGTAGCCATGCCTGCGGCGTACTCCGTTCCGTCATGCGTGTAGCTTGCCTTCATCTCCGCCTCAGCGTCAAGGCCGTCGGCCTCGGGGGCGAACACAGCGTTCATATTGCCGTTGTTGGGGAACGGCTCCGTAATGTGCCAACGCACGTTTGTCTGCTTCACGTAGGGGATAGGCTCGCCTTTGAGGGAGCGTGCCTTGTGGAACAGGAAACGGCGTTCCCAGCTTGCGAACTCCTCGTACTCGTCGCCGCTGTTGGGGAGAGTCGTTCCTCCGCCGCCGTTAGTGCCGCCGTTGTTGCAGTTGTCGATGTAGCGTTTGCCGCCGCCTATCCACGCACGCTCTGCCGAGGCCAGCACATTGGCATAGAAATTGTTCTGCCTGATGATATCCTCCTCGGCAGCCGTCTTGCGGTCGTTCCAGGGGGCAGAGATAGTTCCCGCCACATTGGCGTTGCCTCGCTGCTCATAATAGATATTGCTCTTGTATATGCCCACGAGGTCGGCGAAGACGTCGAAGTGGTTAGTATAGTTATAACGGCAGTCGATGTTAGGCATGCCCTCGACGACCTTGCCGCTCGTGCTCCACATCTGCGTCATGTCGGTGCCGATAGCGGCCGACACAGCCACGTTCTTTATCGGGTTCCACACGACAACCTTTTTCCCTAACTCATGCACCTTGCCTGTCATGGCGGTGAGGAACTCCACCGAGGTGTTCTTCTCGTCGGCGCCGATGTGAATATACGGAGCCTTGTCGAAGACCGCCACGGCCTCCTCGAGGATATATTTCAGAGCCTCTATGCCCTGGCTGCTCTGCATGTCGAACTCCATGGCTCGCACGAAAGCCTCGCTATGCCCCGGCATGTCTATCTCGGGAATGACAATTACGCCACGCTCGGCGGCATAGTCCTGCAGCTCCTTGCACTGCTCCTGAGTATAATACATTCCCGGGAAGCGGGTCATCGTAGAGGCCTCGGTGAGCTGCGGATAACGCTTCACCTCGAAACGCCATGCCTGGTTCTCGGTCATGTGCCAGTGGAAAGTATTCACCTTGAAGCGTGACAGCAGGTCTACATGCTTCTTCAGAGTCTCAATCTTGATGAACGAGCGTCCCACGTCGTGCATGTATCCACGCAGCTTGAACGCCGGCCAGTCGGTTATCGAGAGAGCCTCGAGCCCGGCAGCGCCCTCATAGCCCTCGGCGAGCTGAGCGAGAGTCTGCGCGGCACGTATGATGCCGGTCTGCGTCACGGCGGCAATCACTATCCCGTCCTGTGCGATGTCGAGCGTATAAGCCTCGTTCTCATAGCCATAGAGAGCATAGTCGTACGTGCCGTCGATGCCGCTTACAAGAGCGACCCTCACAGGCACTCCGTCACCGGCAACAGTGCAGCCATGCTTCTCGAAGAACTCCCTGAGCAGAACGCACTCCTGCGCCCCGCCCTCATATACAAGAGATATATTGCGTCCCAGAGCAAAAGGAGAGGCGTTCGCCTTCAGCTCAACATTCTGCGGACGCGGCAGCAGATGCTCCACCTTCGCCTGCAGCGCCGATGGCAACAATACAGCCGCAAGAACAACCAACGAAGTAAAAAATCTATTCATAAGCCAAATTATTATAGTTGAGAGTTTAGAGTTGAGAGGTGAG
>JAFTRV010000018.1 GCA_017462065.1 Bacteroidaceae bacterium | reverse complement strand
TTATCCTCGGAGAACATAGCGGTAAGGTGTTGTATTTTTTTTTGATTGCAACCTAAAGTTACAACAATTATCGCTATTCTCCTAATTTTCAAAGAGTTAAATTTAATACAAATTAAAATTCTTATATCGAACTCACGTTAAATATTAATACAAAAAAGAAGCCATTATTAGTAGATTTTCTCGAAAAGTTTGCATCTCTTACCAAGAGACGCAACTTTATTTCAAGCATAACATATTGTCTAACAAAAATGTTAGCAAAACTTATAAAACACAGAGTGTAATATTGTTTTATAAAAAACATTTACACTGTCCCGTTATTGCATCAGTATTATTTTTAGAAATATCTAAGGCATTCTCACCATTCCCTCCTCCCAAAAAGCACTGTCCCCCGATGATGTTATAAAGGAATATGACAATTCTGTTATATGTTTTTTTGCAGAATCGACCTTTACGGAATAGTGCAGAGGGAAAAATGAGCGTATGTTTTCAAAATCTTCCGAAATCAGCGGAACGTCGTTCAGCCACTCCCTGTTTGCGAGCAGATGCCTTGCAGGGTTTCCGCCGCTGCACGAAAGCAGGAAAAGCACCGAAAAGAGAGTATAGAAACAACGGACCATTTTATCTGTATATAACAGAAAAACAGCCCGTTAGATATATTTGTTCGTAACAGTCAGCAAAGCTTCTCGCTAATCGTTAATCGCCAATCGTTCCTCGTTAATCGATAATCGTTAATCGTTAATCGTTCCTCTGTTGACGGCATTCGCTACCGCAACCCAAGCGGCATCACTTTCAGCGATGCTACGCTTGACCAATTGCTGCTTATGCCGTCGAAGCCTACGGCTTTAATCGTTAATCGTTAAACGTTAAACCTCCTCCACATTACCGAACTTCTCCCAAACACGTGCAAAGCCATACTCCCCTACAAGGCCGGCAGGCACTTTGAGCAGGGTGTTCGCATAGACGTTCGCATCGGCAATATCGCCCGAACACATTGGCGCCGCCTCGCTAAGCACACGCAGCTCCTTCATTGAGGAGCAGCCTCTGAAGGCCTGCTCGCCTACGCTTACAACCGCCGACGGCAGAGTAACACATTCGACCGAGCTGCAGTTATAGAATGCTCCATAGCCGATACTCAGAACCCCCTCGTGCAGGATTACCCGCTTCAGCGAGGAACAGTTGGCGAGAACACCCTGGTCGAGCATGTTCACCGTTGCCGGCAGCTCGAAACGCTCAAGCGAGGAGCAGCCCCAGAAAGCACCCTTCTTGACAGAGACCACCGAGCAAGGCAGTTCAACAGCCTTCAACGAAGAGCAGTCCCTGAAAGCCCACCCCTCGACCGATACGACCGACGACGGCAACGAAATGCTCTCGAGAGCCGAACAGCCACAGAAAGCATACTCGCCGATACTCTCCGTCATTGTCCCTATGACAACGCTTTCAAGGGCGGAACAGCCGTCGAAGAGCGAAGGCTCGATGTTTATAAGATTTTCGGACAGAACGGCCTTTTTCAAGGCTGTGCAACCGGCAAAAGCCTCACGGCCAATCACAATTACATTGGCGGGCAACGAGACAGCCTCAAGAGAGGCGCACCCCTTGAAAGCCGACATGCCGATAACATGCATCGCAGCGGAGAAATAGAGCGTCTCGAGCGACGTGCAGCCCTCGAAAGCGGCAATGCCTATGCTTTCGACATTCTCGCCGAACGTTACGCAGCGCAACGCCCCGCACCCGGCAAAAGCCTCGTCGAGGATGTCGGTAACAGGATATGCCTTACCTTCGTGCTCTACCATAGCAGGCACCTCTACGGCACCGCTGTATGACACAAGAGCCTTAGTGACTGCCGCCGTGCATTTAGCCTCATCGAGCAGATATGTTAGTTTTCCCGAAGTTATAATCATGTCAGTAGAATATCAAGGTATCAACAACGAGCTGTCGCCATAGCTCAGAAAACGGAAGTCGTGCGACAGGGCATAATCATATATCTTTCGCCAGTCGCCCTTCACGAACGCCGACACGAGCAGCAGCAAAGTGCTCTTCGGCTGGTGAAAATTGGTAACGATAGCCTTTACTATGCGGTATTCATAACCCGGAGCTATCATTATCTGCGTATGCGAGTGAAGCCTGTCGAGCCCGCTGCGTTCGAGCCATGCGGCGAGAGCCTTCAACGCCTCGAGCGGCTCTATGGCATGTTCCCTGTCGTATGGAGTCCATTGCGACACATGCAGTTCGTCGGCCTTTACCCCGGGCTGCTCGTGCACGAGCTCTCCAAGGAAATAGAGGCTTTCGAGAGTCCTCACCGATGTCGTTCCCACGGCAATGGCCGAGCCGCCCGCAGCGACAAGCCTCTCGATAAGCGCCTTGCTCACCTCGATGTACTCCTCGTGCATCTCGTGACCGGCGATAAGCTCGCTCTTTACAGGCTTGAAAGTGCCCGCTCCCACATGCAGCGTCACCTCCCGGCACGAAACGCCCTTTGCCGTAAGCGCCGACAGCACGTCGGGCGTAAAGTGCAGGCCGGCAGTAGGAGCCGCAACCGACCCTTTCACCTTTGAATAGACCGTCTGATAGGTGCTTTTGTCGCTCTCCTCGGTGTTACGGTTAAGGTATGGAGGGATAGGCAGCTCGCCGGCAGCCTCAAGCAGGTCGGCAAAATAGACCCCTTTGTCCCAAGTAAAACAGACAGAGTTCACCGCAGCGGCCTCCCCTGCCCTCTCGACAGAAAGCGTGACATCCTCGCCATGCACGTTTATCGTCTGCGAGAGCTTGCCGCCTTTCCAGCGGTTGGAGTTGCCGACAAGACAACGCCACACGCACTTCTCGGTCTGCTGAAACACCTCGACATAATCGCTCGGAGTCTCAGGCTCGAGGCAGAACACCTCAATTTTAGCGCCAGTCTCCTTGCGGAAGCGAAGACGCGCCTGAATAACCTTAGTGTTATTGAACACCATCAGAGCCCCGTCGGGAATATAAGAAGGAAGGTTGAAAAAACGGTCCTCGCTCACTATACCTTTATTATATATGAGCAGTTTAGAGCTGTCACGCTGCGCAAGAGGATATTTGGCAATCCTCTCGTCGGGCAACGGGTAGTCATATTCCGCTATGGCAATATTCTGTACGTTCTCTATAATCATTTCGCAATAAGAAGATATGCATAAAAACTGTGCAAAATTACTAATTACAATGTAAAAAAACAATTATCGCAAAACATATCACGTTTATGATAAACGTTCCCTGCGAATTGCCTAATCTGCGGAATTATTGCCTCGTCTTGCGTTTAGCCGCCCAAAAATCTTTTTTGCAATAAAATTTGTTTAAATTCTTTTTAGTTCAAACTTTGTTCTTACCTTTGCGTCTGACACATGAGTCAAACATAAAAGTAAAACACCATGTATAAAATCGGACTCGACTTAGGCTCAACCACAATCAAGGCAGTTGTCATAGACAATGACGGCAAAAGCGTATTCACCCGCTACGAAAGGCACAATGCGAAAATCATTGAAACATTGTTCGGCATTCTCGAAGAGATAAAGGAGAACATCGGTACAGAAGAGAGGGTCTCTTTGGGCATCACAGGCTCTGTCGGCATGGGCATTGCCGAGAAATGCGGCATTCCATTCGTGCAGGAGGTCGTTGCCGCCACCAAAGCCATAAAGCATAAAGGGCTGAACGTATCGACAATGATAGACATTGGCGGAGAGGATGCGAAAATAGTTTTCTTCGGCAAGGACGGAAAGAGCGAGGAGCTGCGAATGAACGGCAACTGCTCGGGAGGAACAGGGGCTTTCATAGACCAGATGTCGGTAATTCTGGGAGAGGATATCGGCCGCATGAACGAGCTTGCCGAAAAGGCAACCAAGATATACCCCATCGCTTCACGCTGCGGAGTCTTTTGCAAGACCGACATTCAGAACCTCATTGCAAAAGGAGCGAGCAAAGAGGATATTTCGGCATCGGTTTTCCGTGCCGTGGTGATACAGACCATCGTAACCCTCGCCCACGGGTGCGACATCAAGCCCCCGATACTGATGTGCGGAGGGCCTCTCACCTACATTCCCGCCCTTAGGAACGCTTACTACGAATACCTTAGCCTGAAGAGCGAAGATATTATACTCCCCGAGGATAGCAGCCTCTTGCCCGCCTTAGGAACCGCTGTCGGGCATGACGCGGAGGAATGCCGGCTGAGCGACATAACAGAAAGGATAAAGGAGAGGCTCAGCGGCAACAGCATAAAGGCGAGCGCCTTGCCGCCGCTGTTCAGCGACGAGAAAGAGCAAAAGGCGTGGCGAGAGAGAGTCGAGAGCAAAAAGATAACAGAAGTTACGCTCAAAGAGGGATACATGGAGGGATATTTAGGCATCGATTCGGGCTCCACCACCACAAAAGTCGTCGTGATTGACAAGAACGGCAACCTGATATTCTCGCACTATTGCCCGAACAGCGGAAAGCCCGTCAAGGCTGTCAGCACGGCGCTTGGCATTCTTGCCGACCGCTGCATCGAGAACGGCACTATGCTGAATATTCTTTCGGCCTGCTCTACAGGATATGGCGAGGACCTCATAAAGGCAGCCTTCTCTTTGGAGCATGGCATAATAGAGACCGTCGCCCACTTCCTTGCCGCTAAATACATTGACCCCGAGGTTACATTCATTCTCGACATCGGCGGGCAGGACATGAAAGCCATTTATGCGGACAACGGCGTCATAAACAGAATCGAGATAAACGAAGCCTGCTCTTCGGGCTGCGGCTCATTCCTGGAGACCTTCGCAAAGTCCACAGGGCACACGATAGAGGAGTTCGCAAAGGCCGCATGCCGGGCGAAGAGCCCATGCGACTTAGGCACAAGATGCACGGTCTTCATGAACTCGAAAGTGAAACAAGTGCTGAGAGAGGGCTACACGTCGGCCGACATTGCCGCAGGCCTTGCCTATTCGGTAATAAAGAACTGCCTCTACAAAGTACTCAAAGTGAAGAACATAGCCACGCTCGGCAAGCACATTGTCGTGCAGGGCGGCACAATGAAGAACGATGCGGTAGTGAAAGCCCTCGAAACGCTCAGCGGCGCAAAGGTCAGCCGAAGCAACATTCCCGAGCTGATGGGAGCATACGGCTGCGCCATATACGCATTGGAGCATTGCGGCAACGACAGGACGGTAGAGAACTGCAGGCTGCCCAAGCACCTTGTAGACAACGCACTCTTCACCTCGAAGACGACGAACTGCCGAGGATGCGAGAACAGTTGCCTTGTCACGGCATACCGCTTCAACGGCGGCAAGAGATACTATTCGGGCAACAGATGCGAAAGAGTGTTCAACAACGCCGGAGAAAAGAGGGCCGCCGGAGAGAACATATACGAATACAAATACAAGAGGGTATTCTCGACCGACGGGACAAAGAGAGAGAATAGGCAGACCATTGGCATTCCCCGCTGCCTGAACATATACGAGGACTACCCATTCTGGGACAAGCTCTTCCGCGAGGCAGGCTTCAACGTTGAGTTGTCGGGCGATTCCAACTACGGCAAGTACGAGCATGACGCAAAGATGGTGATGTCGGACAATATATGCTTCCCCGCAAAGGTTGTCCACAGCCACATCACCGAGTTGCAGAAGAAAGGCGTGGACAGGATATTCTTCCCGTTCGTCGTTCACAACAGGCAGAACGGCGGAGAGAACAGCTACAACTGCCCTATAGTGACCGGATATACCGAAGTCATCCGCAATGTCCACAAGTTGAAAGCAGCATACGACTCGCCGACATTCTCTATGAAAGAGACAAAGCTGTTCAAGAAACAGTGCTGCCATTACTTAGCGACGATAGGCGTAGAGAAAAGAGCGGCTGAACGTGCTTTCAAGAAGGCAATCGAGGCAGCGAAAGAGTATGAGAAAGATATTGCCGCAAAGGCGGCTGAGTTGCTCGAGAGGTCAAGGGCCGAGGGAAAGACCACAATACTCCTGGCTGGCAGGCCATATCACAGCGACCCTCTCATACAGCACGACATTGCGGGCATGATTGCCTCTCTCGGCGTCAATGTCATTTCCGAAGACATCGTAAGACTGTATGACGAGAGCATCGATGACGTGAACTTCGTTTCGCAATGGAGCTACACCAACCGCATACTGCAGGCAGCCAAATGGTGCGCCGCGCAGGGCGAGGAGGTGCAGTTCGTGCAGATGACCTCGTTCGGCTGCGGCCCCGACGCCTTCCTCACCGACGCAGTAAGGGACATTCTGTTGAAGAAGGGCAAGACGCACACCCTGCTGAAACTTGACGACATTAACAACGTAGGCTCCATGAAGCTGCGTGTAAGGTCACTCATAGACAGCATAATGCTTGCAGGCAAAGCCAAGCAACGCTCATTGGCGACCATCGAAGAGCCGCGGATACCCGTTTACGAAGAGAAGCACAAGGAGAGAACAATAATAATCCCCTACTTCACGCCGTTCATATCACCGTTGCTGCCTGCGATAATGAAGCATGCTGGCTACAAGGTAAAGAACCTGCCGATGAGCGACGAGAAGTCGGCCGAGTACGGGCTCATGTACGCTAACAACGAAGTCTGCTACCCTGCGACCCTTGTAGTGGGGGACATCATCAAGGGGCTCAAGGAGGGAGGCTACAAGGCCGACGAAGTAGCTGTCGCCATGACGCAGACCGGCGGCCAATGCCGCGCGAGCAACTACCTGCCGCTCATAAAGAAAGCACTCATCGATGCGGGCTTCAGTGACACTCCTGTAATATCGGTAGGCTTCGGCAGCGACATAAGGAACGAGCAGCCGGGCTTCAGGATAAACTGGCTTAACATGATACCTGTCGCCCTCTACTCCCTGCTCTTTTCCGACTCTGTAGCAAAGATGTACTATGCGACAGCGGCACGAGAAAGAGAGAAAGGCAAAGCGCTCATGCTGAAAGAGAAATACCTGAATTCGGCGGCGGAGCTTTTGGGAGAGGGCAAGTGGAAAGCCCTGCTGCCGCTGATTTCGGAAGCGGCAAGGGAGTTCAACGAGGCGTGCATCGACAAAGAGACAAAGAAGGTGGGCGTCGTGGGAGAGATATATCTCAAGTTCAACCCGTTCGCCCACAGGCATATCATTGACAGGCTCGCAGATAACGGCGTTGAGATTGCGCCGCCCATGCTGCTCGACTTCTTCACACAATACTTCGTGAACCGCAAGACGAAGAAAGCCTGGATGACAGAGAAAGGAAACGTTCCCGAATGGATATACACATACATATACCGTTTGTTCAGGAAACATGTCTCTTACTTCAACTCCGCATGCGGGGAGTTCCGCTTATGGACTCCGTTCGGCGACATATTCAAGACAGCCGAAAGAGCCGAAGAGATAATAAACATGCACACGCTTTTCGGCGAAGGGTGGCTCTTGCCTGCAGAAATAGCGTCGTACTACAAGGAGAATATAAAAAATGTAATATCTTTGCAGCCATTCGGTTGCATTGCCAACCATATCGTGGTACGAGGCATAGAAAAACGGCTTAAAGCCCTTTTTCCTCAACTGAATTTGCTATCTTTGGATTTTGACAGCGGCGTAAGCGACGTGAACGTGACCAACAGACTGCTGCTGTTTATGGACAACATGAAATAATTAGCATGGAACAGAATATTGAGAAGAAAATAATAGAGGCCGCCAAAAGAGCGTTCCTTAAGAAAGGCTACAGCGACACCAACATGGCAGAGATTGCCGAGGAGGTGGGCCTGACACGCCCGGCTATGCACTACTACTTCAGGACCAAAGAGCGTCTTTTCAAGGCAGCGTTGGGCGAGCTTATACATATTTTACTGCCCAAGCTAAGGGGTTACATCACGTCGGACGCCACTTTGAGGGAAAAGGTTACTAACATTGTCAGTACATACACCGAACTCTTGAAAGAGACGCCGGAAATTCCGCTGTTCATAATAAAAGAGATAAACAGGGATGTGAACAACATGCTCTCCATTGCGTCGGACACCTTCATCATTGAGTCGGCAGGCATGCTCAAGGCAGCCATTCAGCAAGAGATTGCCGCAGGGCATATAAAGAACGTGCCGATAATGGATATTGTATATACCATGTACGGTCTCATGGCATTCCCCGTGCTTGCACGCCCGTTAGGAAACGCAATCTTCGACACAGACATTACCAACGAAGAGTTCCGCCAGCGCTGGAAGAACAATATCATAGAGCAGATGGTGCACATGCTGACACCGGAAGAGAAAGAATAACAAAGACAAGAGGGTGACTTTTGGGTCACCCTCTTGTCTTATATGTCAGCTAACTATCAGCACATCCTGTCCCTGTAGTCCTCGTAGCCGAAGACCTTGTACATTTCAAGCTCCCCGTCAGCACGCAACAGCGCAATGCTCGGATGCGATATTCCGTTGAACATGTTTGTCTTTACGGTGGTATAATGAATCATGTCCTCGAACACCACCCTGTCGCCAACCTTCAAAGGCTCTTTGAACTTCCAACTGCCCATGTAGTCGCCGCTCAGGCAGCTGTTGCCGCCGAGACGGTATATATTCTCGCTGAACGGAGCCCCTTTGACAGCGTCGGGCTCAAGAGTCTCCGCTCCCACGACAGCCGGCTGGTAAGGCATCTCAAGACAGTCGGGCATGTGGCATGTAAAGCTGACATTGAGTATAGCCGTGCGTATTCCCCTGCTCTCGACAATATCCACAACCTCGGAGACGAGCGAGCCTGTACGCCATGCGAAGGCCGAGCCCGGCTCCAGAATAACCTGCAGGTTAGGATAACGGCCACGCAAGCCTTTCAAAAGAGAAATAAGATGCTCTACGTCGTAGTCGGCACGCGTCATGAGGTGACCGCCGCCGAGGTTGAGCCATTTGATTTTCGGGAGCCACTTGCCAAACTTCGCCTCGATATGCTCGAGCGTGTGTTCAAGAGCGTATGAGCTTGACTCGCAATGACAATGGCAATGAAAGCCCTCGATGCCCGCAGGCAGCTCCTCGGGCAGCATGTCGGCAGTAACGCCGAAACGGCTGCCCGGAGCGCAAGGGTTATACAGTTCCGTCTCTATTTCGGAATATTCAGGGTTGATGCGTATGCCGCATGATATCTCATGACCGGCCTGCCGGGTACGAGCGTAGAAACGTTCGTACTGCGAAAGAGAGTTGAACGATATATGACCGCAGCAACGCATAATCTCGCCGAACTCCTCGTCGGTATACGCAGGAGAGAAGGCATGCGCGCGGCTGCCGAACTCCTCAAAGGCGAGGCGTGCCTCGTGAATAGAGCTTGCGGTCACCGATTTTATATACTCGCGGAATATCGGGAAGCTCTTCCACAAGGCAAAAGCCTTGAAGGCGAGGATAATCTCCGTTCCCGACTCCTTCGCCACCCGGCTTATCAGCTCTAAATTGTTTCTCAGGAGCCTCTCTTCCATCACATAGCAGGGTGAAGGTATCTTTTTCAAAGCATCTTCGTTCATTATTGTATAACTTTAAGTTTTGCGAATTTAAGCAGCAGTGTCTTCACTCCCGCATTCTGAAATCTTATTGTAGCCTTTGCGTTCTCGCCCGCCCCCTCGGTCGATGCGACCTCGCCGACGCCGAAGCGGTCGTGCTGCACTATCATGCCGACGCTCAGGGCCGCATGATTGCTCTTTGGAGCATAGAAGTCGTGCTCGACGTCTTTCATGCGACGCAGATTGGCGGTGCCTCCGATGAGAGAAGAGGCACTGACGCTCCTCTTGACCGGCTCGTCGTGCCTTGCAGGCTGCTGACGCTCCGCCGGACGCTGCTCGACGCCTCTCGCAGCAAACGAAGAGGTACGCTGCGAAAAGCCGGTGTTCGTCCTGCCGAACATTCCGCCTGAACGGAAAGAGGGCTGCTGTTGCTGACGCTGTACCCCGCCCTGCATGGCTATGTATCGTGAATCTATCTCCTTTATGAAACGGCTTGGCTCGCAGAACGAGAACTGCCCGTACCTGTAACGGCTCTTGGCAAAAGAGAGCACGCAATGGTCTTTGGCACGTGTTATCGCCACATAGAAGAGACGCCGCTCCTCCTCCATCTCACGCAGGGAAGACCGGGCGCATTGGTTGGGGAACAGCTCCTCTTCGAGACCGACGACGAATACCGTCCTGAACTCCAGGCCCTTAGCCGAGTGTATTGTCATGAGCGTGACACGGTCGGTGTTCTCCTTGTCGTCGTTGTCAAGGTCCGACATCAAGGATACCTCGGATAGGAAGTCGATAAGCGAGGATTTAGGGTTACCCTCTTCCTGACGCATGTCCACAAAGTCGGCGATACCGTTAATAAGCTCCTCGATATTCTCCTGCCTTGCCTTGCCCTCGACGCTGTTGTCGCTTGCGATGTCAGCGGCTATCCCGCTCTTGACCATGACCGTCCTTGCCACCTCGAGAGCGTTCTTTTCGGCAGCCATAGCCGCAAAGCCGTCAATCATCTGAGCGAAATTCTGCAGCTTGGCAAGCGTGCCCTTAGTCAGTTCAAGGCCGCACGCCTCGGGGGTGTTTATAGCCGCCCAAAGGCTCATTTCATGCTCCATCGCAGCCTCTTTCACCTTTTGTATCGTCTTGTCGCCTATGCCTCGCGCCGGGTAATTTACAATTCGCTTGAAAGCCTCCTCGTCGTCGCTGTTGCATATGAGCCTGAAGTATGCGATGACATCCTTTATCTCTTTGCGTTGGTAGAACGAGAGGCCGCCGTATATGCGGTAAGGGAAAGCCCTCTTCCTGAACGCCTCCTCAAAGATTCGTGATTGGGCGTTCGTGCGGTAAAGGACAGCGAAGTCACTGTAGGCAAGCCCCTCCCTGCGACGCAGCTCGGTTATCTTGTTCGCTACAATCTCGCCCTCTTCGAAGTCGGAATATGCCGAATAAAGAGCGAGCGGCTCGCCCTCGCCACGTTCCGAATAGACGTTTTTCCTTATCTGTTCCTGATTCTTTACTATAAGGCTGTTCGCCGCATTGACAATCATCTTCGTAGAGCGGTAGTTCTGCTCAAGCTTGAATATTCTCGCTCCCTCGTACCGTTTTGTAAAGCCGAGTATGTTGCCGATGTTCGCTCCTCGGAACGAGTAGATGCTCTGCGCATCGTCTCCCACTACGCATATCGCCTTGCGCGCCTCGGTCAGCTGCCATACAATGCAGCCCTGCACGTAGTTGGTGTCCTGATACTCATCGACAAGAATATATCTGAAACGCTCGACATACTGCTGCAGCACCTCGGGGTGGTCATTGAAGAGCCTGTAGGTATTGACGAGCAGGTCGTCGAAGTCCATAGCGTTGGCAAGACGGCACCGTTCGGCATATCTCTTGTATATTTCGTATGTCGAAGGTATTCTCGCCCGCATGTCGTCGCCGCGCAGGCCGCTGTCGCTCTCGTACCCCGCAGGCGACACAAGAGCGCTCTTGGCGCCCGATATACGTTCAGCTACAGTAGCCGGCTTGTATATCTTTTCGTCAAGCCCCATTTCCTTTATGATGCTCTTCACGAGGCTGCGCGAGTCGCTCTGGTCATATATGGTGAACTGCGGAGTATACCCCAGCAGATGCGCTTCACGACGCAGTATCTTTGAGAACACCGAGTGGAATGTACCCATCCACAACATCCGCGCCGCCCTCTCGCCTACCCGGGCCGCTATACGCTCCTTCATCTCGCCCGCAGCCTTGTTGGTAAAGGTTAGGGCGAGAATAGACCATGGCTCGTAGCCGTTTTCGAGCAGGTAGGCAATCTTGTACGTCAATACACGTGTCTTGCCCGAGCCTGCACCGGCTATAACCAGCGAGGGCCCGTCGCAATAGCGCACCGCATCGAGCTGCGCGACATTAAGTTCATCTTCGTAATTTATCATCTTAAACAACTTGCCGCATATGCCGCAATATTCTGCGAAGATATGCAAAAAATAGCATATTTACGAACTAACAAAAAGAAACCTTGTTAAATATGATAGCTAACCACCAATAAGAAAAGATATGAGTACATACATGAGAACAACGCAGACCGGCTTTCAGATGCCGACACTCATTTACCCTGCAGGAGCGCTTGCGCCCGTGATAAGCCAAGCCACCATAGAGTGCCATTACGGCAAGCACCTTCAGGCATACGTCGATAACCTCAACAAGAGCGTCGCCGACACCGACTACGAAGAGATGACACTGAGAGAAATTATCGAGAGCGCTCCGCAGGGCCCTATGCTGAACAATGCAGGGCAAGTACTGAACCACGCTCTCTATTTTGAGCAATTCACGCCTGCCCCGCCGGGGAACAACCGCCCGACAGGCAACCTTAAGGAGTTCATACATTTTGACTTCGGCAACTTCGACACGCTGAAGAAAAAGATGGAGGAGGCTGCAGCCTCGCTGTTCGGAAGCGGCTGGGTGTGGCTTGCTCAAGAGGAGAGCGGCAAGCTAAACATTCTGAACTGCCACAACGGCGACACCCCCATCCGCCATAGGATGACACCGCTCTACGGCATCGACGTGTGGGAGCACGCCTACTACCTCGACTACCAGAACCGCCGTGCCGAGCATGTAAAGAAGCTGTGGGACATTGTCGATTGGGACATGGTAGAGAGCAGGCTCAATATCTGAAAAGTCAAATTCCCTGCCGTGCGACGCACGGCAGGGATTTTGAATATAATAATTATCTTAGTACATTATAATATAACAAAGCAACGGTACTCGACTGAGTCTTAACATCCGAAGCAACACAGCAGATTGCGTATTACCAAAGCGAAAGAGGTTTATTAGAATGCGTAAGATGCAAGGCACAAGGATTTAAGACAAAAGGAGTGTACAACGGTACTCGACTGAGTCTTAACATCCGAAGCAACACAGCAGATTGCGTATTATAATAAACCGTACTATTTTGCTTCCTTAACCAAATACACAATCACCGGAAGGTGGTCGCTGTAACCATTAAGCCAGATGCCGCCGGCGTGAGTACGCTTGGTATTGCCTTTGTAACGGCCCTCTTGCTGGAAAAGGTAATTGCGTGAGAAAATCTCGGTCTTATACAGTTTTAACGTAGAGCGGTCTTTGCCCAGGAGGTTGCCGCTGACGACTATCTGGTCAAAGAGATTCCATTTGCCTTTATATTTCAAAGTGCCGAGACCTTTTTTACGCAGAATGTTCCACCAGGGGTTATAAAGGTCGGACGAAGACTTAACCTCCTCTCGCTCTCTTACAGCGCCAAGACAAGTCTTCATGCTCTTGTTGTCGGGGTCGTCGTTCATGTCACCCATTATAAGCACCTTTGAGTCGGGCATAGCTGTCATGAGAGAGTCTTTAAGCTGACGCACCAGCACTCCCGCACGCTCTCGGGCCGGCGACTTGGCGAAGCGTGACGGCCAGTGATTGACAATGATATGAACCGTTTCGCCGCCCATGTCGCCTGTCACGACAAGGAAACCGCGAGTTTTGTATGTGGTGTCGTTGTCTACGGTAGTATAAGGCGAAAGCATTGTCTTCATTGGCTTGAAGAGCTTAGGGTTGTAAAGCAGGCCGCAGTCTACGCCACGCCTGTCAGGGCCTTCGATATGTACGAAGTCCCAGCCTCTCGGAGCAAGAATCTCATGCTCGACAAGGTCCTTGAGCACTCTGCTGTTCTCGATTTCGGAAACTCCTACAGCAGCCATGCCGACAGGAAGGACATCGGTACCCATCTCGTTAAGGACCGTAGCCATGTTCTTGAGTTTGTTGGTATACTTAAGAGTGCCCCACTTGTTAGTTCCGTCAGGCAGATATTCGTAGTCGTTCTTGCCCTTGTCGTGGATTGTGTCAAAAAGATTCTCGAGATTGTAGAATCCTACACTGTAAAGCTCGTATCTTTTCTCTTGCGCCGTAGCTGAGGCAAATGTCAGCAGCAAGGCAAAGAGAAACAGCAGACTTATTTTCTTCATTATTGTATTATTTATAATTTCAATGTTCAAAAACTGTGTAAAATTACAAATTTTAATTATTATGGCAACATTATATATGACAAAAAAGAGAATAGGCCAAAGATTATCCATTTTAGAACACAAAACAGCATTATTTTATCGTTTTTGAAAAGATTTTGCCATTCACACGTTCAAAATGATAGTTTTTTATTGTTTTTTGTGTAAAAAGTCACGTTTTCCTTTGTTTTTTATGAATTTACTATTACTTTCGCAAACGCAAAATAGAAATATTCATGTACGCAAGTCTGTATAACGTCGCTAACCTACTGCTCGTCGTCCTTAAAAGATAACGGGAGAAAGGTTGTGTATACATACTTAACGCATTTACATACTAAGCCTTTCTCCCCCGGAGAGAGGTTTTTTAATTATTAATATGCATATGGGCTGCGTACTGAACAAATAACACCTTATTTATAATGGCAATATCAGGATTTTCAGAAAAAGCTCCTGCCGCAGCAAAGGAGAACCTGCCGCATATAAGCGGCTCCGACGCTGTTATCCGCTCCTTGATCGCAGAGGGCGTTGAGACTATCTTCGGTTACCCGGGAGGCGCAATTACCCCCGTATACGACTCGCTCTACGATTACCGTGACAAGATAAACCATGTATTGGTACGACATGAGCAATGCGCAGTGCATGCCGCCCAGGGGTACGCCCGTGCCACCGGCCGTACAGGAGTATGCGTAGTGACGTCGGGCCCGGGAGCGACGAATACCGTGACAGGCCTTGCCGATGCGATGCTCGATTCTACGCCTGTAGTTCTTATAAGCGGACAAGTGAACTCGTCAATTTTAGGCACGGACGCTTTCCAGGAGATAAACTTCATTGAGATAACGAACTCGGTGACAAAATGGAACTGCCAGGTAAAGCGCGCCGAGGACATACCAGAGGCTATAGCCCGCGCATTCTACGTGGCATCGAGCGGCCGTCCCGGACCTGTTGTCGTGGACATCACTAAGGACGCTCAGAACGGCATGCTCGATTTCGAGTACAACCAGAAGAAGTTCATACGCAGCTACATGCCCTACAACGACATTGACAACGACTCGATTCTGGAGGCTGCCCGCCTTATCAATTTCGCCCGCAAGCCAATGGTACTCATTGGCCAGGGAGTAATTCTCGGCAATGCCGAGCAGGAGCTGAGGGAGTTCGTCGAGAAGAGCGGCATCCCTGCGGCGTCCACGCTCATGGGGCTTTCGGTACTCCCTACAGGGCACCCGCTCAACATGGGCATGATAGGCATGCACGGCAACTACGGACCCAACATAAAGAACAAGGACTGCGACCTTATCATAGCCATTGGCATGCGCTTTGACGAGCGTGCGGTAGGCGTGCCTGCCAATTTCGGCATAAACGCCAAGATAATCCATATGGAGATAGACCCTGCCGAGGTGAACAAGCTTGTATATGCCGACGTGGCTGTCATGGGCGACGTGAAGCAGACGCTCCCGCTCCTTACCGACAAGATTGCCAAGAACGACCATTCGGCATGGATTGACGAGTTCAGGCTTTGCGCTAACATAGAGCGTGAGGATGTCATTGAGCCGGCTCTCATACACAAAGGCCCCATGCTCAGAATGGGCGAGGTCGTAAATGCTGTCTCAAACGTATTCAAGGACGCTATTCTTGTAACGGACGTTGGGCAGCAGCAGATGTTCGCGGCACGCTACTTCCGTTTCAGCCGCCCCCGCAGCATCATCACTTCGGGAGGTCTCGGAACAATGGGATTCGGCCTGCCCGCAGCCATAGGAGCGAAGTTAGGGGCTCCGGAAAGAGAGGTATGCCTCTTTGTCGGCGACGGAGGAATACAGATGACCTCGCAAGAGCTTGCGACGATGTACCAATCGAATGCCGGAGTGAAAATAATTCTTCTCAACAATGAGTATTTAGGCATGGTACGTCAATGGCAGGAGCTGTTCTACGACCACCGCTACTCGAGCACAGAGCTCATAAACCCGGAGTTCGACCTCCTGGCAAAGGCCAACCGCATCCCTTACCGTTGCGTGGCAAAACAAGAGGAGCTGGAAGACGCCATAAGAGAGATGCACGAGACCGAAGGCGCTTTCATGCTCGAGGTCAAGGTGCTGAAAGAGGAGAACGTATTCCCGATGGTACCTGCAGGAGAGCCTTTAGAGAATATCCGATTAGAGTAATATAAACCGAAAAAGAGATGGAAAAAGAGTTTATCATAACAGTATTTTCGGAGAACAAAGTTGGACTTTTGAGCCAGATTACGACAGTATTCACCCACAGAAACGTAAACATCGAGTCGCTTACCGTTTCGGAGTCGGCTATCGAGGGCGTTCACAAATATACCATCAGGGTATGCAATGACGAAGAGAAGGTTGCGAACCTTGTAAAGCAGATTGAGAAGAAGGTCGATGTCCTTAAGGCGTTCTGCTACACTCCGAGCGAGGTTGTGCTGCAGCAGATAGCGTTATACAAGGTGCAGCGCAGCCGCAACGTGGAAGAGCTTGTACGCCGTCACAACGTGCGTATTCTCGACATACACGACGATTATATCGTATTGGAGAAGACAGGCCACAAAGAGGAGATTGACGAGGTTTACCAGATGCTGTCGCCCTACGGCCTGTACCAGTTCGTATGTTCGGGCCCCGTCGCAATCATCAAGCAGCGCCGTGAGCTTATGAGCGAATACATGAAGTATGTCGAGGAAAAACAGAAACAGATTATAAAGGAAAACAATAAACAAGATTTAATGATATGGCAAAAATGAATTTTGGCGGCGTTGAAGAGAACGTCGTGACACGTGAAGAATATCCATTGGCAAAAGCCTTAGAGACATTGAAAGATGAGACAATCGCCGTCATCGGCTATGGCGTTCAGGGCCCTGGGCAGTCGCTCAACCTTCGTGACAACGGCTTCAATGTCATTGTAGGACAGCGTAAGGACTCAAAGAGCTGGGACAAGGCCGTTGAAGACGGCTGGGTGCCGGGCGAGAGCCTTTTCGAGATTGAAGAGGCGTGCCAGAAGGCTACAATCATCCAGTACCTGCTTTCCGACGCAGGACAGATTGCCGTATGGCCTACGGTAAAGAAGCACCTGACACCGGGCAAAGCGCTCTACTTCTCTCACGGCTTCGGCATCACATACAAGGAGCGTACAGGCATTGTCCCCCCCGCCGATGTCGATGTAATTCTCGTTGCCCCCAAAGGGTCCGGCACATCGCTTCGCCGCATGTTCCTTCAGGGCAGAGGCCTTAACTCAAGCTACGCAATCTTCCAGGATGCGACAGGCAGGGCATGGGAGCGTGTCATATCGCTCGGCATCGGAGTAGGCTCAGGCTACCTTTTCGAGACCACCTTCAAGCGTGAGGTATATTCTGACCTTACAGGCGAGAGAGGCACGCTGATGGGCGCCATTCAGGGTATCTTCGCCGCACAGTACGAAGTGCTTCGCCAGAACGGCCACACTCCGTCCGAGGCATTCAACGAGACCGTGGAGGAACTTTCGCAGAGCCTTATGCCGCTGATTGCCGAGAACGGCATGGACTGGATGTATGCGAACTGCTCTACCACAGCCCAGAGAGGCGCTCTTGACTGGTGGAAGAAGTTCCGTGACGCCACCATGCCGGTATTCAAAGAGCTTTACGATGAAGTGGCTTGCGGCAACGAGGCTCAGCGCAGCATCGACACCAACTCACAGCCCGACTACCGCCAGAAGCTGGAGGAGGAGCTGCGCGAGATGCGTGAGACCGAGATGTGGCAGGCCGGCGCAGTAGTACGCAAGCTCCGTCCCGAGAACAACTGATACGTGATAATAGACAACATAGACTGTACTTCATAAAACAAGAATAAAGATGAGCAATAAAGTATATATATTCGACACCACGTTGCGTGACGCCGAGCAGGTACCCGGCTGCCAGCTCAACACCATAGAGAAGATTGAGGTGGCGCGTCAGCTCGAGAAGCTGGGCGTGGACATAATCGAGGCGGGCTTCCCAATTTCAAGCCCGGGAGACTTCAACTCGGTCGTAGAGATTTCAAAGGCAGTGACGAACCCGACAATCTGCGCTCTTACACGTGCCGTGAAGAAGGACATTGACGTAGCCGCGCAGTCGCTCGAGTTCGCAAAGAGAGGCCGCATACACACAGGCATAGGCACATCGACATATCACATTTACGAGAAGCTCCGCATGACGCCCGAGACCGTGATGGAGCAGGCAGTAGAGGCTGTAAAGTACGCACGCCGCTTTGTCGATGACGTGGAGTTCTACGCCGAGGACGCAGGACGCACCGACGAGGAGTTCCTCGCACGTGTTGTGGAGGCTGTCATTGCGGCCGGAGCTACCGTCGTGAACATCCCCGACACTACAGGCTACTGCTTGCCGAGCGAGTACGGCGCTAAGATCGCATACCTGATGAACAATGTCCCCAACATTGACAAGGCGATTATCTCGACCCACTGCCACAACGACCTGGGCATGGCGACAGCCAACACCCTGGCGGCCGTGCAGAACGGCGCTCGCCAGGTAGAGGTAACCATAAACGGACTTGGCGAGAGGGCCGGCAACACAGCGCTCGAAGAGGTTGTAATGGCTATCAAGTGCCACTCTAACCTCGATTACGAGATTGGCATCGACTCTAAGCAGATTATCTCTACAAGCAAGCTCGTGTCTAACCTTATGCGTATGCCGGTGCAGGCCAACAAGGCCATTGTAGGACGCAATGCGTTCGCTCACTCGTCGGGCATTCACCAGGACGGCGTCCTCAAGAGCCGAGAGACCTATGAAATCATCGATCCCGAGGATGTAGGCGTAGACCAGTCAAGCATCGTGCTAACGGCCCGCAGCGGACGTGCGGCGTTGAAGCACCACCTTGCAGAGATAGGATACAACCCCGAGGGCGAGGAGCTCAACGACATTTACGAACGTTTCCTGGAGCTGGCCGACAAGAAGAAGATGGTCACCACAAGAGACCTCGAGGTACTTGCAGGAACGGCATCGTCACGCCGCAGAATGAACATACAGCTCACAGGCCTTCAGGTAGTATGCGGAAAGTCGGCTATGCCTACAGCCACAGTGCAGATAAGCTTCGACGGCGATACATTCACCGAGACTGCATGCGGAAACGGCCCTGTCGATGCGGCAATCACAGCCGTGAAGAACATAACGAAGCGTCGTGTCCACATCGAGGAGTTCCTTATCCAGGCTATCACACGAGGCAGCGACGACTTAGGAAAGGTACACATGCAGATTTCTCACAAGGGAAAGACATACAACGGCTTCGGCGCCAATACCGACATTGTAACAGCGTCGGTAGAGTCTTTCATTGACGCAATATCAAAAATAGCATAAGGCCATGAATACTCTTTTCGACAAGATTTGGGACTCGCATACCGTACGTGTGCTTGACGGGAAGTCATGCGTTCTATACATTGACAGACAGTATATACATGAGGTGACAAGCCCGCAGGCTTTTGCAGGCTTGCGACGCCGAGGAATAGAGATGTTCCGCCCGTTGCAGGTGACGGCAAGCCCCGACCACAACATACCTACGAAGAACCAGCACCTTCCCATCGCCGACCCGCAGTCGGCTCAGCAGGTAGCTACGCTTGAGAAGAACTGCGAGGATAACGGAATAACCATATTCCCCATTGGCTCGGAGCGTAACGGTATCATACATGTCATCGGGCCGCAGACTGGACTCACGCAGCCCGGCATGACAATAGTTTGCGGCGACAGCCACACCTCGACTCATGGAGCGTTGGGCTGCATCGCATTCGGCATAGGCACGAGCGAGGTCGAGATGGCCTTCGCCTCGCAATGCATTCTGCAGTCAAAGCCCAAGAGCATGAGAATAAGCGTGGAGGGCGAGCTCAGGCAGGGCGTATGCTCTAAGGACATCATACTGTATATCATTTCCAAGTTAGGAACCGGCGGCGGAACAGGGTATTTCGTGGAGTTCGCCGGCTCGGCAATACGCTCGCTCTCAATGGAGGCGCGAATGACCATTTGCAACATGAGCATCGAGATGGGAGCGAGAGGCGGAATGATTGCCCCCGACCAGACCACTTTCGACTACCTGAAAGGGCGTGAGTTCGCCCCAAAAGGCGAAGAGTGGGAAAAGGCCGTAGAGCGTTGGGGCGAGCTTCGTTCCGACGACGATGCCGTCTTTGACAAAGAGATAACGTTCGACGCTGCAGACATCGAGCCGATGATAACATACGGCACGAACCCCGGCATGGGCATCGCCGTAAGCGGCACTATTCCCACATCGGAGATGATGGACACAGCTTCTAAGGCCTCGTATGACAAAGCTTTGGGCTACATGGGCTTTTCCGAGGGCGAGAAGATGTTGGGCAAGCCTGTAGACTACGTATTCGTAGGCAGCTGCACCAACGGCCGAATAGAGGATATCAGAGCCTTTGCAAGCTTTGTCAAGGGGCACAAGAAAGCCGACAACATAACCGCATGGATTGTTCCCGGCTCAAAAGAGGTCGAACGCCTTGCCATAGAGGAGGGGCTCCGGGACATTCTTGAAGAGGCGGGCTTCGAGCTTCGCCAGCCCGGCTGTTCGGCATGCCTCGCCATGAACGAGGACAAAATCCCTGCGGGCAAATATTGCGTTGCCACATCGAACAGAAATTTCGAAGGCCGCCAGGGCCCCGGAGCGCGCACATTGCTGGCAGGGCCTTTGGTAGCGGCGGCAGCTGCGGTTACAGGCGTCATCACAGACCCGAGAACAATGATATAAACGATTTACTGCGAATATATGAGACAGAAATTCACTACACTCCGTTCGACGACAGTTCCTCTGCCGATAGAGAATATCGATACCGACCAGATTATCCCTGCACGTTTTCTCAAGGCCACCACACGAGAAGGATTCGGCCAGAATCTCTTTTGCGACTGGCGATACGACAAGCAGGGAAATCCCAAAGAGGAGTTTGTCATGAACTCGCCCCTGTTCAAAGGCGAGATTCTCGTTGCAGGGAAGAACTTCGGCTGCGGCTCAAGCCGTGAGCATGCAGCATGGGCTATCGAGGGCGCAGGCTTCCGTGCTGTAGTATCGAGCTTCTTCGCCGATATTTTCCGAAACAACGCTCTGAACAACGGACTGTTGCCCGTTATGGTAAGCGAAAACATGCTTGCAGTCATTTTCGATGCGACAAAGAAAGACCCCGCTACAGAGCTGTTCATTGACCTCCCAGCCGAAACGATTGAGATTGTCGGCACGGACATCAAGGAGTCCTTTGAGATTGCTCCCTACAAGAAACAGTGCCTTATGAGCGGCTACGACGATGTAGACTACCTTGTCAGCATACGTTCCGAGATTGAGGCTTTTGAAAATAAAAACAGACGACAAGATGAAAGAGATTAAGATAGCCGTCCTGCCGGGCGACGGCATTGGCCCGGAGATTGTGGCGCAGGCCGTAAAGGCGGTAGACGCTATTGCCGCAAAATTCGATTACAAGGTAACGTACGAATACGCAGCAGTCGGCGCAGCAGCCATTGATGCCGTAGGAGAGCCCTACCCCGACGAGACGCACCGCATATGCTCCGAGTCGGACGCAGTGCTGTTCGGAGCTATCGGCGACCCCCGTTTCGACAACAACCCCGAGGCTAAGGTACGCCCCGAGCAGGGACTGTTGGCCATGCGCAAGAAGCTCGGCCTTTATGCCAACCTGCGTCCGGTAAACACCTTCGAGTCGCTGCTGCACCGCTCGCCGCTGCGTCATGACCTTGTCCGGGGCGCCGACTTCATTTGCGTGCGGGAGCTCACCGGAGGACTCTATTTCGGTCGTCCGCAGGGGCGAACCGAAGATGGTTGCACAGCCTACGACACCTGCGTATACACAAAAGAGGAGATAGAGCGCATATGCCGCTTGGGCTTCGAATATGCAGGCAAGCGCCGAGGCAAGCTGACCGTGGTAGACAAGGCCAACGTGCTTGCAACGTCACGCTTGTGGCGCGAGACAGCAAAGGGCATGGAGAAGGAGTACCCAAATGTAGAGGTTGAATACATGTTCGTGGACAATGCAGCCATGAAGATTATCCAGCAGCCATGCCACTTTGACGTCATGGTGACCGAGAACATGTTCGGCGATATCCTTACAGACGAGGCAAGCGTTATCACAGGCTCGTTAGGCCTGTTGCCTTCGGCATCTATCGGAACGGGCACTTCGCTGTTCGAGCCCATTCACGGCTCGTACCCTCAGGCGGCAGGAAAGAACATAGCCAACCCTATCGCCACCCTTCTGTCGGCAGCCATGATGTTCGAGTACGCATTCGCGGACATGGAGGCCGGAGCCGCCATTCGCCGTGCGGTAAACCTCTCGATAGAGCAGAATGTGGTTACCGAGGACATTGTCCCTGCAGGCATCAGGCCGTCTACGACGACAGAGGTCGGAGACTTCATCGCAAAGAACATCTGATATTCAATCGCTCAGCGATGACAATATAAGAGCGTCGGACGAATAATGCTTTCGTCCGACGCTCTTTGCCTTATATTCACCTTCAATATTGTCCTAAATAATTTTTTCACATAACATATTCCACAAAGTATAAATACTTTGCGAAAACAGAGCCACGAGAACCCCTCCCTATGTAGTGACAGACATATCCGGAGGTGGGGTGAAGGGTTCATTAAGCCACTTTTCGAGGTCTATTTTTGTAAAAGTGTTCAACCTAAGCGATACAACAAGATTGGCTAATGCCCATTTGTACTTTGCCGTATGCTTAAGCAAGCACAACAATAGCATAGTTATCATTGCTGTCCAT
>JAFTRV010000017.1 GCA_017462065.1 Bacteroidaceae bacterium | reverse complement strand
TCTTTGACATTCAGGGCTCCGGAGAGGCATGTTGTATTGCGTTTTGGATAAATATAACGGCATACAACACGCTCGGTCCTCGCTTTCTCCTGAATGTCAAAGGCCTTTTACTCTGTTCTTCAACAGTGCCGGATTACTTTGAAAGTTACTTCTGCTGTCGTTTACTCATTGCAGGGGTAATTCCCCAATATCCGTCACCGTTAAAAATTACAGGCAAATCCCATTAGGTTTTTGGACAAAGTGACAGGACTGTGTGACTGCTAGTTAGATGCTCGCTACAGGCGAGCGGCTAACTGAAGGAGTTCCGCATCACCCAAAAACCTAATGAAAGGATTTGCTGGCAAGCGGCAGCCGGCCGAGGGATGTCGCTCGCGACTCGTGAGCAAAAGGCTGCCGTGACTAATTTTTCCGTGTGACGGGCGTTTTTTGATTACTTTTTCACGAGAGAAAAAGTAATGAGAGAAAGAACTGCTTATTGTAACAAACGGCAGCTTAAGGTTGAGGACTGCGGTAGAATATAAGACGAGCGACAGCGAGGTTTTTGTTTTAACCAAAAAGTTGCTTGCCCCCCCCAACTTTTGCTGGTGAGCCATTATTTAGCTCTCAACCTTAGCCCCACTTTGGGCTCAGTAGAAATTCTGTGTGGGCATTGTTGGATTCGTTCGCAACTTCAGATGATTAAGCGGTAACACTCCTGCTTTGTTTTTACCCTTAATCTGTTGTAGTTTATTCTTCCTGTAGTCGTTCTATCTTGTCCTTTTGGCGGCCAAAAGGACGAAAAGCCCCGACAGGGCTTTGCATTCTCTCACTTACAGTGCCGGATTATTTTGAAAATTACTTCTGCTATGAACAGCCGTAGGGGCGAACCGATGTGTTCGCCCATGAGAGATGCACTGCCTGCAGCTAAACACCTTTCGCTTGCTTACTCGCAGTTTTGCCAGCGTCGAACCAGTTTTCGCTCGCTGTTTGCGTAAATGAAAATCCGGCTCACTCGCTTGTTGGCAGCGTTAATCTTTATACGCTAATCATTATTACAGAACGGGCAGCGTTGCATGCCGTTCCAATAGACTGCTGCCGCAATGCTCTCTTCAAGCTCTACAGGCACATATACCATAGAATATCCTCCGGGCTCTTCCTCGTAGTAGAGTCCTATGCTCTTGCCGTCGGGGAGAATGCACATTGACGAGTATGCCGACTCTCTGTCTGTTATATCTATTCTTCTCCATCCTTTGGAAAGCTCTGTCGGGGTGTATGTCGCAGGGTCGTCGCTCAGCTCCCTGTAGAATATTGCGACGTCGCTTCGGCGGTTGCCTGTAGGCACCGATTGGAAAAGTATGTTGCCAATCCTTAGAATCTCGCCGTTGGTGTCGTTGTTGCCAAATTTGAGATTCTGCATATCGAACTTGTCTCCGGTGTTGTATTTGTATTCCGGTTCGGCAACCTTGTCTGTCGCTACGGCGCCGTCCCAGTATCCTTCGGCTCTTTCGAAGTTGGTATAGTGGAATACGTTGTAATAACGGCCGTTGCCCTTGCGGCTGCTGAGCAGTACGCTGCCGTCGGGCAGCTCCTCGCACTTAGGCTCGTTTCCGAAAGGGGCAGGGCTGTCGTTGTAGTCGTTTCCAAGCTCTCCGAGCAGGTGCCATGTCTCGCCGAAGTCATCGGAGTATAGGGCGTAGTTGTGGTGGCGGTAGCTTCCTGTCTCTACTGCCCACACGGCACAGTATATGCGGTAGTATTCACCTACTTTAATCATGCTGCTCTGTGCCATGCGTCCGGCACCTATGAACATTGAGCCTACATGCGCCTTGCCGTTCTCGTCCTTGAAGAGCGGGTATATTTCGTATGTAACCTCTTCGGGTTGTGTCGCTTCCCATTTTCCTGTCGTCTCGTCGAACTTTATGCGGAGCCTTGCCATGCGGTTGGGGTTCTCGGGGTTCTCTTTTGTGCCTGCGCCGTAATTGCCGTGCCAGCAGACTCTGTTTCCGCATACGCTCATCACGAGTATCTCGTTCCTCTCTCTGTCTGCAACGACTGCAGGGTCGCCAAAGCCCACTTTCCATGTCTCGGTAGCCGCATTGCCGAGCCCGTCGGCAATCTTCACCGGCTCGGTCCAGCTGTGTCCGTCCCATGCCTTGCCTGCCGCAACGCTGTGACGCATTACAAGGTCCACTTCGCCAAATCCGATGTCGCTTCCGCACGGGCGGTAGTCGTTGATTGCGAATACATAGCCGTTGGCTGTCGTCACAATGGCAGGGATACGGTAGGGAATGCCTTGCTCATCGGGAGAGTAGTAGAGGTACTGGTATTTGTTGCTCTTGTCTACGGCAATGTTTACTGTAATCTCAGTGCCGTTCTTAGGCAGT
Organism: Bacteroidaceae bacterium; assembly: GCA_017462065.1. Classification (GTDB taxonomy): domain Bacteria; phylum Bacteroidota; class Bacteroidia; order Bacteroidales; family Bacteroidaceae; genus HGM04593. The sequence goes on along the minus strand of JAFTRV010000017.1, from coordinate 10,455 downwards.
TCCTGCTCGGCCGGGCAGTTGGCAATCTCGATGTTCCAACCGTGAAACGCCTTCCCCCGCTCAACGCCGAACTTGCAGTTCACGGGCAAAAAGTATTCTCCGACTTCGGGGATATTGCGTTTGTCGAGCGGAATGTCGCTTCTGTTGCCGTCAATGACAAGCGATATGCTGCCAATCTTGTAGTTCGTGTCAAAGCCTCCTTCAAGCGCTGCGTTGTATCTCAGTTTCAGCGAACGAGAGGTGTCTACCGTTCTTATATTCCATCTTCCGCCCTCGTCTTCGCTCATGTAAAGCCTTATGTCCCTGCCGGCGCCTCCGAACATGTTGAAGCTCATACCGGGGGTTTCTTTAGGCGATATCGTGAAGCTGCCGTCTTCGTGCCGCTTCAATGCAAGCAGGGTCGCTTCATCGGCAGGCGCCATTATTGCCTCTGAGCCGCTGTCGGTGCCTGTCAATTTCAATGCATGCTTATTGCCTGCTATGTAGCTGAACATCTTGAACTCATCGGCGTTTCCCACAAGATACCATATCTCGCTCTTTTCGTATGCGGCACTGCCGCTGTTTACCGGCTGTCCTGCCGCGGCATTGTTCAGTTTTATTGCATAGCCCTTGTCCCTGTTGTTGGATATATGTACAGGAATGCCATTCTTGAAAGACTCGGATAAGTATCTTTCTGCGCCGTAGTCTGCTCCTTGCGCCACAGCCTCGATAGAGACCATGACGCAAAGGAGAACAGATAAAAGTCCAAATGTTCTTTTCATTGTTTGTCTGTTATTGCAGGTGCGTTATCTGATATAAACCTTCTTGCCATTGACAACGTATATGCCCGGTGCGGCAATCTTCTCAATCTTGCGGCCGGTAAGGTCGAATACTGAGACGCTCTCTTCGGCTGCTGCGCTTTCGATGCTTGTAGTGCCCTCGTTCTCTTCAATGGCTGCAAGCAGTGCCTTGCGGGCATCTTCAATGGCTTTTACCGATGCGGCGTACTCTTCGTCTGTCTGTTCGGCTACAAGTTCTTTCTTGGCCTGTGCGACAGCCGCTTCGGCATCGGCAATTGCTGCCAATACCTCGTCTGTAATCTCTTTCTTTACCATAAGGTCAAACTCCAGCATGCCAAAGAAGTATTGTCCGCCGTAGTTGTTGTTGCCGGGGCCTGCCGAATTGGTTACGGTAAATCGCAGGTAGCGGTAGCTGTTATCATAGATGTCGGAGACATAATTGTTGCCTGAATCGTGCGCAGGCAAGCCGCTCTCTATCGCAGCGATGACCTCGGTGAACGAGTCGGCGTTGTCGCTGCCGTATACCTTTATCGCTGTAGGAGCCGGAGAACCGTTACGAGGCACGTAGCTGAACTGGAACTTGCTTATGCTTGTGTCGTCGCCCATGTCAATCTGAATATAGTGCGGCTCGTTTACAATGGCGCCTCCCCAACGTGTGTGGAAGAATGTCGATGTGCTGTTGTCTACAAGCGCCGCAATGCCGTCTCCGTCTTTGCCTCCGCCGCCGGTGTTCTGGTCGGCGTTTGTCGATACATAGTATTTCTCGTTAGCGTCGGAAGCCTGCAGGGCAATCTCTTCGCTCTCTTTTCTGCTTTCGGCAATCAACTCTTCGGTCTTCACCATCGCCGTGAACAGTTCGCCCTTGCTCATTGCGTTGTACGCCTCTTCCGACAAAAAATCCTTTAGTCTCAAAGGTACGTAAACCATTGAGTAACCGCCGGGCACCTCTTCGTAGAAGAAGCCTATCTCTTCGCCGCCGGGGAGTATGCACATTGACGAATACGCTGACTCCTTGTATGAAATCTGAACTTTAGTCCAGCCGTTGGAAAGCTTTGTCGGCGTGTAGTCCGCCGGGTCGTTGCTCAATATCTTGTAGAAGAGGGCCACGTCTCTGCGATCATTGCCCGTGGGAGCCGACTGCAGCAGGACGTTGCCGACAAGGAGGGGCTCGCCGTTGGTGCTGTTGCTTCCCCATTTGAGGTCACCGACAACGTTCGTATCAACTTCTCCCATCCAGGCACCTTCGCCTTTCTCAGCGTCGGTATAGCGGAACACGTTGAAATATCGGCCGTTGCCCTTGCGGCTGCTGAGCAATACGCTGCCGTCGGGCAGCTCCTCGCACTTGGGCTCGTTGCCGTACTTCGACGGGCAGTTCTCATAGCCTATCTCGCCCAGGACATTCCATGTCTCGCCGAAGTCGTCGGAGTAGATTGCGTAGTTGTGATGCGTGCTCTTTCCTGTCTCTACAGCCCATACTGCACAATATATGCGGTAGTAGTCGCCTACCTTGATTTTGCTGCTCTGTGCTATGCGTCCTGCACCTATGAACATAGAGCGTACATGGGCATATCCGTTCTTGTCCTTGAACAAAGGATAGATGTCGTATGTGACCTCCTCAGGCTCGCCGACAATCCATTCCTGTCTTGCTTCGTCAAACTTTATTCTGATGCGTGAAACACGGTTGGGGTTTTCAGCGTCACCTCCTACTCCGTAGTTGCCGTCCCAGCATGTACGGTTACCGCAAACGCTCATCACGAGAATCTCGTTCTTCTCTCTGTCTGCAACGATGGCAGGGTCGCCGTAGCCCACTTTCCATGTCTCGGTAGCGGCATTGCCGAGTCCGTCGGCAATCTTCACGGGCTCGGTCCAGCTGTGACCATCCCACGCCTCGCCTGCAGCAACGCTGTGACGCATTACAAGGTCCACTTCGCCATAGCCTATGTCGCTTCCGCATGGGCGGTAGTCGTTGATTGCGAATACATAGCCGTTGGCGGTCGTCGCAATTGCCGGAATACGGTAAGGAATGCCTTTCTCGTCGGGAGAGTAGTAGAGGTACTGGTACTTGTTATCTTTATCTACCGAAATATTAACGTTCACCTCAAGGCCCTCTGCCGGTATAGTCTGGTCCGTAATCTCATTCTTACCGTTTATATCGACCTTCCAGCCGTAAAGAATGTCGCTTGCCGCAATGCCGAATACAGCGCCTTCGGGCAGGTAGCATTTGCTCGATTCGGGAATCGTGGTTGTTGTGAGCATCGAACTGCTTTCAGAGCCGTTGATGTTTATCGACAAGTTGCCAATCTTGTAATTCTGCTCGTACGCGCCCTCGAGCTGCTTGTTATAGTTGAGCGTCAAAGGGTTTGGAGAGATAACTTTGAGTAGCCATTTTGAGCCGGCGTCCGATGTGGCGTACAGCTTGATGTCGTTGCCGTTTCCTGCATACATGTTGAAGCTCTGGCCGTCTGTGCCTTTTGGGCATATTCCATAACTGCCGTCATCCTGCTTGACAAGGCAGAGGTCGGTGCCGCTCTTCGAAAGAGTAGCTGCAGAACCGCTTGCTGTTCCTGCCAATGTGAGCGCAAGCTCTGTTCCTGCAACCTTGTTGTATAGCTTGAACGACTCGGCGTCCCCAACCAAGTACCATATCTCGTTCTCGCCGTATGCTCCGACGCCGCTGTTTACCGCCGCATTCTCGTAGTTGTCCTTGGCGTTCATTCTTATGCAGTATGCGTTGTTGCGGTTGCTGTAAATGCGTACAGGCACAAGGTCGTCCGCTGTAGAGAAGAGATTTATCTGGAAACGAGCCTCGTATGAAACGTTCTCTTCGAGGCTTGTCACTTCAATCTCGTCGCCTACGTTATCTTCACCCTTGAAGAAACCCAGGAATTTGTAAGGGTTGATGGCCTTCGCTGTAATCTTGACGGGGAATTCAATAGCCTCCTCCCATTTATTGTAGGGCAGCGGGGCAGCTACTCCGTTTACTATGACCTCGCCGGCCCCGGGAATGTTCGTCTCTATGCTCAAAGCCTTTCCTGTAGGCTCCTTGTACTCGACGAAGACATAATCGGTACACCAATCTTCGGTTGCCTGGTTGTATGTCTTGTTTGCTTGGTCGAATGTCGTACCGTCGTTCTTGGCTACAAGGTATCGATCTGCAGCGTCTGACCATATAGTGGTGCCGGCGTGTGTTGCAGCTGCCTTGCCCAATGTGAAATTGTATGCCGATGTGTCCAAAGCCTTGTGTCCAAGGTACTTGGTGTTGTCTCCTACGTTCTGGAATGTGTATTTATCGCCGCTGACAGCACATAGCCATACATAGTTGTCGTCGGTCTCATTTACGCCGGTGTTCATTGCCAGAGTACCGCTGTTGTTATATAGGTAGCGGTTGATGTAGTTGTCGTTTTTGTAAGTGTCGGCGTAGATGTAATACATCTTGCCGTTCTCGGGCATGGCGCCTTTCGCCAATGCGTCGCCGAGCATCGGTGTGCCGGCAAAACCGGTCGCTGCTAAGGCAAGCAGCAACATCGTTAAAAGCATTTTTGTCTTTTTCATAATAGGTCGTTTATGTTTATGATTGTTCTTGCAAAATTCACGCATCTTTGCAAAGATAGCCTTTTTTTTAAGAATTCATAATATTTATTTTATAAGTATAAATTTATATAAGCGTGCATCCCTGTTTGACGATTTTGCGGCAGCCGCTCTTGCTTTTAATCTCTATTTGTGCTATCTTCGCCGTTAGATAGCGTCGGCATGTCGTCGTCGCCCCGAATATTCCTATGAGTCAGATAGTATCACCATCGTTGTTGTCGGCGAACTTCGGCAACCTTCAAGAGGACTTGAAGATGATTAACAGCAGTCAGGCCGACTGGTTGCATATAGACATTATGGACGGAGTCTTTGTGCCTAATATCTCTTTTGGCCCTCCTGTTCTCAAATATGTGGCAGAATTGTGCGAAAAGCCGCTCGACGTGCATCTTATGGTGGTTAATCCAATGAACTATCTTCAGGCGGTAAAGGATCTCAATGCCCGCATAATGAATATTCATTACGAGGCTTGCGCTCATCTGCACCGTGCCGTGACGCAAATAAAGGATGCGGGGATGATGGCGGGAGTAACCTTGAATCCTTCAACGCCTGTGTGTCTGCTTAAGGATATAATTGAAGAGATCGACCTTGTCCTTCTCATGAGCGTCAATCCGGGCTTCGGCGGCCAAAAGTTCATTCCTCATACAGTGAGCAAGGTACGCGAGCTGCGTGAACTCATAGACTCGACAGGCTCAAAGGCTGTTATCGAGGTAGACGGCGGCGTTAATGTCGAGACTGGCAAGCTGCTTGCTGCGGCAGGCTCCGATGCGCTTGTCGCCGGCAACGCAGTCTTCAAGGATAAGGACCCGCATGCAATAATATCGGCCTTGCGTGACATGTAAAGGTGGCAAGTTCAAGGATTTTTTATAATAACCCTCTGTTGCGGTTGGCTCTGCCTCTAATGGCGGGCATAGCCGTAGGATATATGTGCGATGTCTCGGCATCGCATATTCTGTATCTCTTTGTGATATCGGCGGCGGCTCTTCTCTTCGCTCTCTTCCGTTTCGCTCCCAAATGGCTCTTCGGAACGGCGGCGATGGCTCTTATGCTTACGGCCGGCCTTTTTGTCGAGGCGAAGGAACACGAAAGGAAAGCTCCTGAGTGGAGCGGTGAAAAACAGCGATATTCGGCAACGCTGCTCGAAGTGCCTGCAATGCGAGGTACGAATACGAAGGTGCTTGCAAGAGTTGAGCAGCAAGGCGGCGAGGATGTAGGCAATCTCCGAGAATGCGGCAATGTATATCTCTATTTTCAGCCTACGGTCGATACCGAGCAGCTCAAAATTGGGGATAGGCTCTCATTTGAAGGCGTGGTGCTCCCGCCCGAGAATAGTGGCAATCCCGCTGAGTTTGATGTTGAGAAATTTTACTATATAAAAGATATAACAGGAACATGCTTTGTCGCAGCTGATAAATGGACGTTTCTTCCTGCAGAACGGAAAACTCTGCAGATGCATGCACTCGCTCTGCGTTCCCGTGCTGTAGGACTATATGAGAGGCTTGGGTTTGAAGATGAGGAGCTTGCCCTGCTGTCTGCATTGACTTTAGGCGAGAAACGTGACTTCCCGCAAGAACTCAAAGAGAGTTACTCCGCAGCAGGAGCAAGCCATGTGCTTGCTTTGTCGGGCCTGCACTTGGGTATTCTTTATATGTTGCTGGCGTTTGTCCTGCCAACATTGAATGGTAGATTTATTTACCGTCTGCTGCGTGAAACGCTTATCGTCGCTCTGCTATGGGCCTTTGCTTTTGTCGCAGGCTTGTCTCCTTCGGTAGTGCGCTCGGCTACCCTCTTTACGCTAATGTCGGCAGGGCGGTTGCTCGGCCGTGACGTTTCGCCCGTAAGCTCGCTTTCGTTTGCGGCTATCGCAATGCTGCTCTTTTCACCGCATCTGCTATTCGACGTGAGCTTCCAGCTCTCGTTCGCAGCGGTCTTCTCGATACTGCTGCTTGCCCCTGCACTGCAAGAGCTTTTAAAGGTATACGAACACGGCATTCTCTATGAATACATTATGAATATGCTGATTCTCTCGTTTGCGGCGCAGGCGGGGACATTGCCTTTCATCTGGTACTATTTCGGTGCGTTTCCTCTCTATTTCCTCCTTACGAATATTGTTGTCGTTCCTCTGGCCTTTGTCGTCATGGCTCTTGCCGTGCTGTTGTGGGCGATGTCGCCTCTGCCGTTTCTGCAACAGCCTGTGGCGTATATTCTGAAATGGGCGGTTGCGGGCATGAACGGCGCCGTAGAGCTTGTGGCAAGCATGCCGGGAGCGTCGTACGCTTTGCCGTCGTTGGATCTCTTCGGGGCTGTGCTTGCGGCCATGCTGCTATTGCTCTTGTCATTCTCTTTCATAGAGCGGAAGTGGCGGGTAGCCGCGCTTTCGTCTGTCATCTCATTAGCGCTGCTTGCGACGGCCGTTGTGTTGCAGGGTAAGCCAAGCAATGAAAATTACTTGCTCATATACAATAACCGAAAGAATCCTCTGCTGCATGCGGTGTGCGGCAGTGGGGGAAATTATCTTCTATCGACAGTCCCTCAGGCAGACGCCCAATATGAATATGTGTCGCAGCCGTACGCTAAGCGTGAAAAGCTTTGTCCTCCAATCTGGACGGGCTATGACTACAACGATGAAAATGTAAGCTGCATCGACGGTACAGTGATGTTTGACGGGCTTAAAGTGAAGCTGCTCGACAACGCCTATTGGAACGAGAATGAATACGCCGAGCCTGTAGACATTCTTGTGCTGTGCAGGGGATTCTTAGGAAAGATAAAGGATGCGGTAGAGGTCTATCCTCCCTCGTGTCTTGTGGTCGATGCCTCGCTTTACAAAAGAAGCCGCGAGAGAATAATAAGAGAGTGCTCGCTGCTTGGCATTGATGCGGTCGATATCTCTTCGCTCGGAGCTGTAAAGGTCGTTTCGTCTGCCGACAGTTTCGATTTAATTCCCATGAGAGGCAAATAATTTGCCAAAAAAGCGTAAGAATGCCGTTAAATTGCTATCTTCGCTATGTTTTTTGATGATTCAGTAACGGAAATGCTATGTTGGAAAATCTGATTTCGAGTGAAAATATTCTTGCCGTTGAAAAACTATTGGCGGAAAAGAACAGGGTGGTGATACTTTCTCATAAGAACCCCGACGGCGATGCGGTAGGCTCTTCGCTTGCTCTGTGCCATTACCTGCGGGGAAGAGGCAAAGAGGCTGTCGTGGTGCTTCCCAATGCCTTTCCCGATTTTCTTGCATGGCTGCCCGCATCCGACGCAGTTGTCCTTTATGATAATGAGACAGAAAGGGCAAAAGAGGCTATAGAGGCCGCTGAGCTATTCTTTTGTCTCGACTTCAACACGCTTTCACGCATAGGAGAGGCGAGCGAGCCTGTCGCAGCCGTTGATGCTCCAAAAGTGCTGGTAGACCATCATCCTTTCCCCTCGGACGAGTTCGGCGTGGAAATTTCGCATCCGGTGGCTTGCTCCACTTCGGAACTCGTTTACAGGCTCGTTTGCAGGCTTTCGGGCGACGAGGCCGTGACGTTCGAAATGGCGCAGTGCATATATACCGGCATGATGACCGATACGGGGGCTTTCGCATACGCATCGGCACGTAAGGACATATATCTGATAATCGCTGCATTGCTTGCAAAGGGTATCGACAAGGATTTGATATACCGCAAGGTCTTCTACAACTACTCCCTTTCACGAATGAGGCTTACAGGCTATGTGCTGAACGAAAAGCTGAAGGTCTACAACAAGCATAATGCGGCGTTGCTGACATTGGAGCATGGCGAGCTGATGCGTTTCTATGCGGTGAAAGGCGATACCGAAGGTCTTGTGAACATGCCGTTGCAGATAAGAGGAGTGCGTTTCTCATGCTTCCTGCGTGAAGAGATGCCTGGGAAGATAAATGTCTCTTTGCGTAGCGTCGATGATTTCCCTTGCAACGAGGTGGCTGCGCAATTCTTCAACGGCGGCGGTCACAAGAACGCCTCCGGCGGCGAGCTGCACTGCTCGATGGACGAAGCAGTAAAGCTCTTCTCAAAAGCCTTGCAGAAATTCAATAAACAACTGACGGAATGACTATTGCTTAACCATACGCAGGATGTCTGGGTGAATGGATTACTTGTCCAATATGCCGTGTTCTTGGAATAGCCTTGTAAGCACCTCCTTTGCGTTGGCTTTTGTACGGGTGTCGGCGGCATGACTTATGACAATGTCTATCCATTGTCTTACCCTGTTTTCTTTGATATCTACGCTCCAATTCTCAAAAAGAGTGTCAGGATCGGTGTCGTGCAGAATGTTGCTTACTAATTTAATATGGTCTTCTATCTTTTTGAATACTGCAGGCATTTCAATCTCTTTGCCATCCATTGCTTTCATTTTATTTCTGCCGCCGGCAGAAAATGAATCGCGGACATTGGCGTTAATGACACCTTTCTGAGTCGCTAACCATAAGGTCGCTCTGTCATATTTATTATGACTGTTCGATAGAATTGTTTCAGGAAAGTAGGCGTAAATGGCTGCCTCCAATTCGTCTTTTTCTTTGGCGCTGATGCTCTTCCATAATTTGACAATTGCAGGAACGGAAGTCTCTATTTTGTTACCGGCCCACCACAAACTCTCTCCCTTTCTCAACTTTTTCCTGTAATGGTTGGCTATAGGGGTGACGGGGTTGTCCATTTTGCGTAGTTCGTCGTATGGTATGCCAATCTTGTCAAATATTGTATCGCCTTCTTTTAAGGACATGTCAATTTGATATCTTGGGTAATGCGTTACTGCTATACCCGACAGGCATTCTTCGTACGGGCGTGACATGAACTCTACAGGTTTCCTGAGTTTTCCGAAAGTCAGGAAAATTCTTTCGATATCAGATACCCTTGTTGTCTCAAGTATTGAATTTCCAATAGTTTTCCAATTGTCCGACATGCTGCTTTTAACTTCTATTCCATAGTATTTGGCTGCAACAATGTCAGGAAAAGAGATGCCGGAAACCAATTGTATGCTTCCTTCGAACTTTGTGTCCTTAGCGCACTCGACAGCTGCTTCGACAACATCTTTTTCCAAATCCGTTCCATTTCTGGACATGAAATATTCCGCATTGTTCGATGCGTCATAATTGAGCTTGCAGTCTATGTTTCTCATCAACTCTTTGAATTCGTCCGGAGTCGGTTTCGGATTTTCTAATACAATCATGGTTTAAAGTATAAATTCCATTTTTCGGAAATGTTTTTGGCTATATTGTATGCCAAAACGCAAGGGACGGCATTGCCTATGATTTTATATGATTCGCTTGAGCTTAATGACGCATGCTCCTCTGTTCGTGGCAGTATGAATTCATAATCGTCGGGGAATGTCTGTATTCTTGCACATTCCCTAACAGTCAGTCTTCTTTCTTCTAAGCCTGCTGAAAGTTCGTCGTGATGTTTGCCGCCATGCTCCGCCGAAAGCCTTCTGTATTCTATGTTGCCGTGATGCTCGGACCTTATTGTCGGGCCAATGGAATCTAATTTTATTTCCGTTTGTCCTTGACAGTGCGTTCCCATGAACTTGGCTTTGGAATATTTCTTTTGAGAGGGATCCAGGCTTACGCTCGGCTCTTCTAACCCGACAAAAGCATCGGAACAAGTGACGTATGGCATCTCTTCTGTTCCATGCGTTTTTTGTGGGTATGGGTCGTATGACAAAGGCGTCTCTTTGCTTGTCAAGGCTTTTAACGCCTCTTCTCTCAATGCGCTTTTTTTAAATCCGAAGAATATTACACGGCTTCTTGACTGCGGAACCCCATAGTCTGCTGCATATAAAACTTTTGCAGGTATGACAATATATCCGCCGTTGTCTGCATCGGCAAAGTCGTATTCTATAATATCCTTTACATTATCTAAATCCGTCAGTCCTTTAACATTCTCGGCGATGAACAGCTTAGGCTTCGTTATAGATACGACATCTCTCATCCACATATATAATTATTACTGTCCGATAAAAATTCTTATCAGTTATAAAAAGTTAGGGCTGATCCATTTTGTGGATTCAGCCCTTTGTAGTTATTTAGCGGTTACCACACTCATCCAAATAACTATGAGCAAAAGTACACATTTTATCGGAC
>JAFTRV010000016.1 GCA_017462065.1 Bacteroidaceae bacterium | reverse complement strand
TGAGGGTGACCCAAAAGTCACCCTCTTTTTGTCGGGGGTGAATAAAAAGCAAAGTTCAAGGCTTGTGCAGGCTTCAAAACCGCAGTTTACTGAGCGTAAATGAGGATTTTGAAGGCAAACGTAACACAGAAATTTACTTTTAGACCAGCAGATCAACGACTCAATCAAAACCAAAATATCAAAGAACTAAGTTTATTTTAAAATTAACGCATCAGTAATATTGTTATATTAGAAAAATTCTTTAAGTCAATTCTGCCATCACAGATAGAATTGATTATAAATTTATATAATTCTCCATTTTCATCCCATGCTGTTGAAATGCTATACGATTCTCCTTTATATATATGGTAAACATCTTTGACAACATGTTCCTGAAACTCTAAATTGGACGTTCCGCTTACTGTCATTCCTAAATTATCTTGTATGGCATGTATGCACTCTGCCAATAGCGTCTCAAAATTAACATGCTTGCTGTCTAATCTAATCTTATTAGATGTGTATATGCCATGCGGTTTTGAATGTTCTCCTTTTTCGTTTGTAATATACAAGTCGTCAAGTACTCTAATCTCTGTAGCGGAATTTTCCAATATACTTCGAACACCTTGCGGCAGTTGTTGTTTTAACTCATCAATTTCACGTGTATAATCATGTTTAGGCTGTATGCCTCCGAACCTTACTCTGCTTTCTCTGTCATCCTCGTTTTGCTTTATTGAATCAACTCCACAAGAAGAGTTGCCACTTTCGCCGTTGCATTCCCGGTTATTGACTGCTAATATAACTAAAGACAGAGCCTTTGTCAAGAGTCAGGAAAAGAAAATATCCTTTTTTGAGTAAAATAAAAGCAAAGCGTTTTTAAAGGATTGCACCAACGGGTACTGCAAGGCTTGCACAGATAATCTAATAAAACCTACACCAAGCTATAGAACACCCCGCCGAAGGCTCCGGCAAGCAAAAGGATGAGTATTGGGCTTACCTTAAAGAACTTCATCGCTACAAAGGCTGCGATGAAGAGCGTCACACTAACCCAGAACTGCAAGGGCGCATCGAACGGAGAGCCGAAGTTCTCTTCTGTCATCAGAAGCAATGCCGCCGAAGCGATAAGCCCTACGACCGCAGGACGCAATGCTTTGAAGACAGCCTCGACATTAGGATGCTTGCTGTACTTAATAAAGAAACGGCTTATAAGAAGCATAAGCACTATCGAAGGCAACATTACGGCAAACGAAGCGGCAAGAGAGCCCAAGACGGCAAGCCATTCGGGAGCGCCGCTGTTCAGGACTGCCGTATAACCGACATATGTAGCTGAGTTTATGCCGATAGGCCCGGGGGTCATCTGACTGACAGCCACAATATCGGTAAACTCCGCAGGGGTGAGCCACGCATGACGCGTAACCACCTCTCCCTGGATAACCGACAACATTCCGTAGCCTCCGCCGAATGAGAAAAGGCCTATCTTAAGGAATGTATAGAAGAGTTCCGCAAACAACATCATGACCGCTTGAGCTTACCGTACACAAAACCGGCAATGCCGGCGACAATTATCACATATATCGGCGATACCCCGACAAAGACTATGAGCAATGCCGACAGGAGCGGTATCCAAAGAGTGCCCCACCCTAACTTAGCCGACTTAGCCACATTGAACACAGGAACGGCAATCAAAGCCACCACTACAGGACGCAGTCCCATGAATATATTGTTCACGAGTTCGATATGACGGAACTGACGGAAAAAGAGGGCTATAAGCAGTATTATCACCACCGAGGGAAGAGAACAGCCGACAGACGCAGCCAAAGCTCCGCCCACGCCACGCAGGCGATAGCCCGTAAACACCGCCATGTTTACGGCAAAGACACCCGGAGCCGACTGCGAGAGCGCAAGCAGGTCGGTGAACTCGTCACGTTTAAGCCAACCGGCATGCTCCACGATATCACGTTCCAAGAGCGGTATCATGGCATACCCGCCGCCAAAGGTGAAGAGACCGATGCGGAAGAATGTCGCAAACAGATTGAACAGTGTCGCTTGCATAGCCTTTAATAACAGAGGGCAGGCACCAAGCCTGCCCTGCATAATAGATTAAACTCCTTATTCGTTCATCATTAAACGTTCATCGTTAAACGTTCATCATTAAACGTTCATCGTTAAACGTTCATCGTTAAACGTTCAACGTTAAACGTTAAACCCTCTCCTTCACCCAATTATACGCATTGCGGAATATCTCTATCCACGGAGTAACATCGTCGTTCTGGTGAGCCGCAGGATAGGTAGCGCACTGCCAGGGGAACACCGCACGCTCTGGGTGAGGCATCATTGCCACATGACGGCCGTCGGCGCTTGCCAACGCTGCTACGTTATAGTCCGAGCCGTTAGGATTAGCGGGGTACTCCTCGTATGCATACTGAGCCACGATATTGTACCTCTCCGCCTCGTACGGCAACGAGAACTTGCCCTCGCCGTGAGCCACCCAAACGCCGAGCCTGCTGTTCGACAAAGAGCCGAAGAGAACGCTGTTGTTCTCCGGTATTCTCACGCCCACGAAAGACGACTCGAACTTATGAGAGTCGTTATGCAGCATGCGTCCGCGCTCTGCGTATTCGGGGTTTATAAGGTTAAGCTCCATCATCAGCTGACAGCCGTTGCATATGCCGAGCGAGAGCGTATCCTCACGCTGGTAGAAACGGTCAAGAGCAGCCTTAGCCTTAGGATTGAAGAGGAAGCCGCCTGCCCATCCCTTAGCAGAGCCAAGAACGTCGGAGTTAGAGAAGCCGCCGCAGAAGACAATGAAATTCACCTCGTCGAGCGTCTCGCGTCCGCTGATAAGGTCGGTCATTGTAACGTCCTTTACATCGAAGCCTGCGAGGTGCATAGCGTATGCCATCTCACGTTCGCCGTTAGTACCCTTCTCACGGATGATTGCAGCACGCACGCCGGATTTCTCGCGGCGGTCGGCCGACATTCCGTAGCTTGAGAGCATTCCGTTGAAACGGGCAGGAAGAGCGAAACGCAGCGGCTGGTTCTTGTAGTTCTTCAGACGCTCGCTTGCGCAGCCGTTGAAGCTCTGCTTGAGGTCCATGAGGTATGAGCTGTCAAACCAAACGTCACGATAATGCTCAATGTCGAACATGTATGTACGCTTGTTCTTTGCGACAGCTATATGGCGTTTCTCGCACGGCTTGCCTATTGGCATGAAACAGATGCCTGCTTCGTCGAGAATTGCCTGCATGCGGCACTTCTCCTTATCGGCAACCTGAATGACAATCGCAGGGTTCTCGGAGAAGAGCAGCTTGACGATATCGTTCTCGGCAACATTGTCAAGGCTTATTTCCATACCGCCTGCGGTATTGGCGAAACACATCTCAAGAAGCGTCGTAATGAGACCGCCGGCAGACACGTCATGACCAGCCATGATTATGCCCTCATTGACAAGACGCTGGACAGCGTCGAACGCTTCGGCAAAATATTCAGGGTTAGCGACTGTCGGGACATCGTCACCGATGCAGTTCAGAGTCTGTGCAAAGGCAGAGCCGCCAAGACGCATCTTGTCGAAGCTGAAGTCTATATGATAGAATGTACTTTTCGGTTCGTTCACCATGACAGGAGATACCACCTTGCGTACATCGGACACCTCGCCACCCGCAGAGACGATAACCGTTCCCGGGCTGATGACCTTTGTGCCGTCGGGGTACTTCTGCGTCATTGACAAAGAGTCCTTGCCTGTTGGCACATTGACTTTCAGTGCGCAACAGAAGTCGCTGAGAGCCTTGACGCCACGATAGAGACGCGCATCCTCGCCCTCCTGTGAGCGGCAAGGCCACATCCAGTTGGCGCTCAGCGAAATACTCTTAATGCCGTTGGCGAGAGGAGCAAGCACAATGTTCGTCAGAGCCTCTGACACTGCAAGGACAGAGCCCTTTGCCGGGTCGGCAAGACCTGCCTGAGGCGCATGACCGATAGATGTTGCTATACCCTTCTTTCCACGATAGTCGAGAGTAACGACTCCGCAGTCGCTCAAAGGCAGCTGAATTTCGCCCTGGCACTGCTGGCGTGCGATTTTTCCTGTCACCGAGCGGTCTACCTTGTTCGTGAGCCAATCCTTGCAGGCTACGGCCTCAAGGCGAAGCACGTCGGTAAGATACCCTTCTATCTTGTCCGCATCGTATTCAGCATCCTTGTAATGGCGTTCCACAGTCTTGTCCACCATATATGTCTTGGGAGAAGAGCCGAACATCTGGCTCACCGAGAGGTCGAAAGGACGCTTTCCGTCGGCCTGCTCGAAAGCGAAGCGCGCATCGCCTGTCGTCTCGCCGACAACATACATGGGGGCACGCTCACGCTCGGCAACCTTTCTCACGTATTCTATCGCATCCTCCTTGATGAGCAAGCCCATACGCTCCTGAGACTCATTGGCGATAATCTCCTTAGCCGACAGCGTGCTGTCGCCAACGGGAAGGTCGGCCATGTGTATGAGTCCGCCACACTCCTCGACAAGCTCCGAAAGACAGTTCACGTGACCTGCCGAGCCGTGATCATGAATTGAGACTACGGGGTTTGTGTCGTCCTCGCAAAGGGCGCGCACCACGTTATATGCACGTTTCTGCATTTCGGCATTGGCACGCTGAACGGCGTTCAGCTCAATGCCCGAAGAGTAGCGTCCGGTATCAACTGACGACACAGAGCCGCCGCCAAGACCGATACGGTAGTTGTCACCGCCCATTACAATCACCTTGTTTCCCTTTTCGGGAGCGCCTTTGAGACAGTCTCGGCGTGTTCCGTAGCCTACGCCGCCTGCAAGCATGATAACCTTGTCGTAGCCATATACCTCGTCGTTCTCCTTATGCTCGAACGTAAGCACAGAGCCGCAGATAAGCGGCTGACCGAACTTGTTTCCGAAGTCGGAAGCGCCGTTGGACGCCTTTGTCAATATCTGTTCGGGAGTCTGATACAGCCATTTGCGTACAGGAAGCACCTCTTCCCACTTGCGGTCGTCGTATGTACGGGGGTATGATGTCATGTAGACAGCCGTTCCGGCGATAGGCCATGAGCCCTTGCCGCCGCCCATACGGTCACGGATTTCACCGCCCGTACCTGTCGAAGCGCCGTTGAAAGGCTCCACGGTCGTAGGGAAGTTATGCGTCTCGGCCTTCAATGAGATAACCGTTTCAATATCCTTTATCACGAAATAGTCGGGTATCGAATGGTCGGCAGGAGCGAACTGCTCCACTACAGGGCCTTGAGCGAAAGCCACGTTATCCTTATATGCCGAGATTATGCTGTTCCTGTTCTCGTTTGTGGTACGCTTGATCATCGCAAAGAGCGAAGATGGCATCTCCTCGCCGTCGATGATGAATGTTCCGCCGAAAATCTTATGACGGCAATGCTCTGAGTTTATCTGCGCGAAGCCGAACACCTCGCTGTCGGTGAGCTTGCGTCCGAGCTCGTTCTCCACGCTGTGAAGATAGTCTATCTCCTCTTTTGAGAGCGCAAGGCCTTCGGCCTCGTTGTAGCTGTCGAGGTCCTCGATGAACTCGATTGGCTTCGGCTCGATATCGACAGTGAATATGTTCTGGTCCAAGCCATGGTACATACGCTGCAGCATCGGGTCGTATTCTGCATTCTCGTCTTTTACAGGATAGTATTCTTCGATGCGCACAACGCCCTCGACGCCCATATTCTGAGTTATCTCTACGGCGTTGGTACTCCAGGGAGTAATCATTTCACGACGAGGGCCGATGAAGTATCCCTCCATTGACTCGCCATCGACAATAGCCGCATCGCCGTAAAGCCAGCAGAGTTTCTCTACATCTGCCGCCGAAAGCGTGCTGTTCACTTGTGTAGCGATGACTGTGTTACCGGATGTGGTGAAAAAGTAAATCATATAAAGGTTTATTTAATGTTTGCATAATATTCTGCCGAGCTGCGGCAACGGCACGGAGCGAACAATATAAGCAAGGCATGCTTTAGTATATTACGCCGTACGCGCCTCCTTTTCGTATTATAATACAAAGGTAATTATAAAAATCAATACTGAGGAATTTTTAAGAAAATTTGTTTTATACATATTATTATCGGCTTTGATTAGTTGGTCGATTGCGGTTTTTTCTAAATTTGCAGAGAAAATGACAATATAGCTTTATGGAAATACTGATTGGTTTGCTGATACCTTTCCTGGGCACCGCAACGGGCGCCGCAATGGTATTCATGCTTCGTGAGAAGATATCGGACCTGACGAACAGGGCCATGCTCGGATTCGCATCGGGCGTAATGGTCGCCGCAAGCTTCTGGTCTTTGCTGCTGCCTGCGTTCGAACAGGCCGGAGACGACATTGCCGACAACTGGCCCGTCATGGCAGGCTTTGTCGCAGGAATATGCTTTCTTCTGCTGCTCGACACTGTCATTCCGCACCAGCATATCGACGAGAAGAGCCCCGAAGGGCCGAAGTCGCGCCTGCCCCGCTCGATAAAGATGATTCTAGCCGTAGCGCTCCACAATATTCCCGAGGGCATGGCTGTAGGCGTTGTTCTTGCAGGCGTGATGAGCGGTGACGCAGGCCTTTCAGTATCAGGAGCTTTGGCTCTTTCTATCGGAATGGCCATTCAGAACATACCCGAAGGAGCCATAATTTCATTTCCGCTCCGCAAGGAGGGCAAGAGCCGAGGCACGGCTTTCACCTGGGGAGCGATGTCGGGGCTTGTGGAGCCTGTCGCGGCAATATTGACCATGCTTTTCCTAAGCGAGAACGTATCGTCGATGCCCTTGCTGCTGGCCTTTGCAGCCGGAGCGATGCTCTATGTCGTTGTGGAAGAGCTTATTCCGTCGTCGCAGGCAGGAAAGCACAGCAACATCGGCACGATTGGATTCGCTACAGGATTCCTGCTGATGATGACGCTGGACACCATTTTAAACTAGTTTAAACAAAGTTAAATTTAAAAGATTTAATGCCCGGCGATGACACTCGGTTTTAAAATTTGGTAACTTTGCTTGGCATGAAAAGAAACTAAAAAAAACAGCATCATATGAATTTGGTATTGCTTTTTACGATGGTTATCGCGTCGGTGGCGTTCGTCGGAGCGGCGATGATTCTCACACGGTGGATTTCGCCCCGCACTTTCAACAGGCAAAAGAGCGAGACGTATGAATGCGGCGTTCCTACGCAAGGACAGACATGGATTCACTTCAAGGCCGGTTACTACCTGTTCGCCATTCTGTTCTTGATGTTCGACATTGAGGCCGTGTTCCTTTTTCCCTGGGCGACAATTGTTCAGGAGCTTGGGATGAAGGCTCTTGTAGGCGTGTTGTTCTTCCTCTTCTTTCTTATACTGGGCCTTGCGTACGCATGGCGCCGAAAAGCTCTTGAATGGAAATGAAAAAGCCTGTCATTAAGTCAATACCATACGATGAATTCAAGGATAACGAGACCCTTGAATCACTCATAGCAGAGATAAACAAGGAGCGTACGAACGTTGTTGTCGGCAAGCTCGACGACCTGATAAACTGGGGTCGCAGCAACTCCCTTTGGTCGCTCACGTTCGCCACAAGCTGTTGCGGCATAGAGTTCATGTCCGTAGGCGCTGCACGCTACGATTTTGCCCGTTTCGGCTTTGAGGTGACACGAAACTCGCCTCGACAAGCCGACCTCATAATGTGCGCAGGCACTATAACCCACAAGATGGCGCCGGTACTAAAACGCCTTTACGACCAGATGGCAGAGCCTAAATATGTAGTCGCCGTTGGCGGATGCGCCATTAGCGGAGGGCCGTTCAAAGGGTCGTACCATGTACTGAACGGCATTGACAAGATTGTCCCTGTAGACGTTTATATTCCAGGATGCCCGCCGAGGCCCGAGGCTATTCTGTACGGCATGATGCAGTTGCAGCGCAAGGTGAAGATTGAGAAATTCTTCGGCGGCAAGAACAAGCACCAGAGGCAAGGCGAAATGCCGGACGAGCCTATAATTGTAACGAACTGCCCCGTAAAGGAGTGTAACGAGAGCCAAGAATCATGAATATAAGAGAGATTGATATAAAGGAGTTCAGACAAGAGATGCTGAGGCTCCGCAAAGAGGGTATGGACTTCTTACGGGACATCATAGGCATGGACTGGAAAGAGGATGGCATTGGAGCCGTATACATTCTTGAGAACAGCAACACTCACGAAGTTGAAGAGGTCTCTGTAAGGACCGCCAACAGAGAGAAGCCGCAGCTGCCTACCGTGTGCGACATTTGGAAGGTCGCCGAGTTGCTCGAGCGTGAGGCGTACGACTTCTTTGGAATAGAATTCAACGGGCACCCCGACTTGAGACGCCTGTACCTTCGTAACGACTGGACAGGCCACCCGCTACGCAAGGACTACGACCCGAGCGAAGCCATCAACCCTGTCAGGCTCGAGAGCGAGAAGGACGAGGATGTCCGGCGTGAATACGAGATTCAGGAGGAGAAGCAGCTCGCCGAACTGGTAGAAAGGCTGAAAATACTCCATTACGACCAGTATGTGATAAATATCGGTCCGCAGCACCCCGCCACACATGGCGTACTGCGTTTCCGTTTGTCCGTCGAGGGTGAGGTCATAAGGAAAGTGGACATAAAGTGCGGTTATATACACCGCGGCATAGAGAAACTGTGCGAAAGCAGGACATACCCTCAGATACTAGCGTTCACCGACAGGCTCGACTACCTGAGCGCACACCAGAACAGGCATGCCCTATGCATGTGCATAGAGAAGGCCATGGGGCTTGAGGTGACGGAGCGCGTGCAGTACATCCGCACCATAATGGACGAGCTGCAGCGTATCGACTCGCACCTTCTGATGTTCTCGTGCATGGCCATGGACATGGGCGCTATAACATCGTTCATATACGGGTTCCGCGAGCGAGAGAAGGTGCTTGATATCATGGAAGAGGTTACAGGCGGACGTCTCATACAGAACTACAACATCATCGGCGGCGTACAAGCCGACATAACCCCCGGATTCGCCGAGAAGGTAAAAGCATACTGCAACGACCAAAAGAGAAGACTCAAGGAGTATTACGATGTATTCGTGAACAACATAATACTGAAGACACGCGCCAAAGGCGTGGGCGTTCTCTCGCTCGAGGATGCGATATCGTTCGGAGCCACAGGCGGCACAGGACGCGCGTCGGGCTGGGCATGCGACGTACGCAAGCGTCACCCGTACGCCCTGTACGACAAGGTTGAGTTCAAGGAGATAGTTCACGCCGAGGGAGACAGCTACAGCCGACTGCTGGTGCGCCTCGAAGAGATTGAGGAGTCGATAAAGATTATCGAGCAGCTCATTGACAACATACCCGAGGGCGACTACAAGACAAAGACAAAACCTATAATAAAGCTCCCCGAAGGAACATTCTCGGCATCGGTCGAGGGGTCACGAGGCGAGTTCGGCGTGTTCATCGACAGCCGAGGCGACAAATCGCCGTACCGACTGAAGTTCAAGCCTATGGGGCTTCCTTTGATAGCCGCAGCGCACAAGATTATGAAAAAGTGCAAGATTGCCGACCTTATAACTATCGGTGCGTCACTCGACTATGTGATACCCGACATTGACCGTTAAAATTAAAACTGTTCATATAATCATGTTCGACTTTACATCAATGACAACAGCTATCGACAGCTATCTCAATTCCGTGCTGCCATCGTCGGCAGCGACGCTGATTGAGTGCGCCATCATCGCTGTTTGCGTTATTGTGGCATATCTGGTATTTGCCATAATAATGATTTTTATGGAGCGTAAGGTTTGCGCGGCGTTCCAATGCAGGCTCGGCCCCATGCGAGTGGGCCCGTGGGGACTGCTGCAGGTATTCGCCGACGTATTCAAGATGCTCATAAAGGAGATTATATCCATTAAGAATTCCGATAAGATTCTATACAACCTTGCGCCGTTCCTTGTACTGATGAGCTCTATAATTACTTTCAGCTGCCTGCCTTTTGACAAGGGACTCCAAGTGCTTGACTTCAATATCGGAGCGTTCTTCATTATGGCGGCATCGTCGTTCGGCATACTCGGCATTCTGCTTGCCGGCTGGAGCAGCAACAACAAGTTCTCCATGATTGGAGCCGTACGAAGCGGAGGACAGATGATAAGCTATGAGCTGTCAATGGGCTTGAGCATCCTTACGCTCGTCGTTCTTAGCGGCACCATGCAGATTAGCGAGATTGTAGAGACACAGACAAAGGGCTGGTTCATCTTCACGGGCCACGTCCCTGCCTTTATCGCATTCATTATTTATATTATAGCCGGAAACGCCGAGACAAACAGAGCGCCGTTCGACCTGCCGGAGGCAGAATCGGAGCTTACGGCAGGCTTCCACACCGAATATTCGGGCATGAACTTCGGTTTCTTCTACGTGGCAGAGTTCATGAACATGTTCATAATAGCAGGCATCGCCTCTACCTTGTTTCTCGGAGGATGGGCGCCGCTGTACGTTCCCGGGCTTGAGGGTTTCAATTCCGTCATGGAATGCATCCCCGGCTTCGTATGGTTCCTTGCCAAGACATTCTTTGTCATATGGCTGCTGATGTGGATAAGATGGACATTCCCGAGACTGCGCATCGACCAGGTGCTTGCGCTTGAATGGAAATACCTTGTGCCCATAGGACTGATTAACCTGTTGATAATGACCATCTGCGTTGTTATGGGCTGGACATTTTAAGAACTGTTTCAAAACAATTTACAGAGATGAAATTCAAGGATACATATTTCGGCGGAATTTTCGGGGCTATAAGCTCATTGCTCACCGGCATGGGCGTCACCCTGCGTGAGTTCTTTACCCGCAAAGTCACCGAGCAATACCCCGAGAACAGGAAAGAGCTGCATATTTCGGAACGACACAGAGCATTGCTCGTAATGCCTCACGACGAGAATGGCAACAACAAATGCATCGCATGCGGACTATGCCGGCAGGCATGCCCCAACGGGACAATATCGATTACGACAAGGACTGTGACAGACGAGGAGACCGGCAAGAGCAAGAAAGTTCTCGACACATACATGTACGACTTGGGCGCATGCATGTTCTGCCAACTGTGCGTGAACAGCTGCCCGAAAGGAGCCATAGAGTTCACCAACGAATTCGAGAATGCAGTCTTCGACCGCAAGAAACTTATAATGAAACTAAACCGATAGAGAGAAATGGACATAAATCTTATCATATTTTCGGGCTTGGCGATTGTCATGATAGTGGCGGCGATATTTGCCGTTACGTCGAGCAAAATCATGCGTGCCACCACAAACCTGCTGTTCGTGCTGTTCGGCACTGCCGGGCTGTACTTCTTCCTGCACTACACATTCTTGGGAGCGGTTCAGATAACCGTATACGCAGGAGGCATTGTGGTGCTGTTCATCTTCGCCGTTCTCCTTATCGGCAAAGGAAGCGTAGACGTTACGCAGACATCGTTACGCCGCTACCTTGCCGGCATGGCGACTGCGCTCACAGGCATGATACTGACCATTTACCTTATCGGGAACACCGATTTCGCCAGCGACAAGTTCAACGGCGAGGGCGTTGCCATAAAAGAACTTGGAATGGCGCTTATGGGAACAGACAAATACAATTACATACTCCCCTTTGAGGTAATGAGCGTGCTGCTGCTTGCTTGTACCGTGGGAGCGATTATGATAGCACGCAAAAAATAAAGACCATGAGTATACCCGCAGAATATATGCTGATACTTTCAGCCGTACTCTTTTTCATTGGCATATTCGGCTTTTTCACACGCCGTAACCTTGTTTCGTTGCTTATAAGCACCGAGCTCATGCTAAACGCAGTAGACATAAACTTTGCAGTGTTCAACGCATACTGCCGGCCCGAGAGCCTTGAGGGATACGTCTTCTCGCTCTTCGGCATCGGCGTTGCGGCAGCCGAGACCGCTGTCGCAATTGCGATAATTATTAACGTGTACCGAAACTTCCATTCGATACATATCAAGAGATTGAGGGACTTAAAACACTAAGGCATGGAATATTCAATACTTATACTTGCTTTGCCCCTGCTGGGCTTTCTGACTCTTGCGCTTGCGGGCAACAGAATGAGCCATAGGGCCGCCGGCATTACAGGAACATTGCTGCTCCTGGCAGTAACTGCTATATCGTACTTTACGGCTGCCGACTATTTCATGGCGGGCAGAGACATGAACGGGGTATTCGCCGAGACCGTACCTTATAATTTCAAATGGCTGCCGCTCGGAGAGGGCCTAAGCATTGACATGGGCATATCGCTGACGCCAATCTCCGCTATGATGCTCGTGGTCATAACCACAGTAAGTCTCATGGTGCATATATACTCGCTCGGGTACATGAAGGGCGAAAGGGGATTTCAGCGTTACTATGCGTTCCTGTCGCTGTTCACATTCTCGATGCTCGGCCTTGTAGTAGCGACAAACATATTCCAGATGTATATATTCTGGGAGCTCGTTGGAGTGTCGTCGTACCTGCTCATAGGATTCTACTATACTAAGCCCGAGGCTATCGCAGCCTCTAAGAAGGCGTTTATCGTCACCCGTTTCGCCGACCTCTTCTTCCTTATCGGAATACTTATATACGGCTACTACACCGGCACATTCTCGTTCACGCCGTCCGAAGCAGCCCTTACCGGAGCCGCAACCGTGCTGCCTACGGCGTTGTTGCTTATGTTCATCGGCGGCGCAGGAAAGAGCGCCATGTTCCCGCTGCACATATGGCTGCCCGACGCAATGGAGGGACCGACCCCGGTGTCAGCGCTCATACATGCCGCCACAATGGTCGTTGCCGGCGTATTTCTTGTAGCAAGGCTCTTTAACCTTTTTATAGATTATGCCCCTGAAACTTTGCATATAATAGCTTATGCCGGAGCGTTCACAGCCTTGTACGCAGCCGTTGTCGCATGCGTGCAGACTGACATAAAACGAGTGCTTGCATTCTCGACGATATCGCAGATTTCATTCATGATGGTCGCTCTTGGCGTATGCACGGGCAGCGACCCGCATGCAGGCGGCTTAGGATACATGGCTTCCATGTTCCACCTGTTCACTCATGCTATGTTCAAGGGATTGCTCTTCCTGGGCGCAGGCGCCATAATCCATGCAGTACACAGCAACGAGAAGTGCCGCATGGGAGGACTTCGCAAATACATGCCGATAACGCATATAACGTTCCTTATCGCATGCCTTGCCATTGCCGGAATACCTCCGTTCAGCGGCTTCTTCAGCAAAGACGAGATATTGGCCGCATGCTATGAGTTCTCGCTCCCGATGGGAATATTCATGAGCCTGATTGCCGCATTGACAGCATTCTACATGTTCCGCCTCTACTATCTCATATTCTGGGGCAAGAGCTACTATGAGACGGAGCTTGCCCGATACAGGGCTGGAGAGATTGAAGCTGAGCCGCACAAGCCTCACGAAGCCCCGCTCACAATGACACTGCCGCTTATAATACTTGCTGCGATAACATGCCTTGCAGGCTTTATTCCTTTCGGCGAGTTCATCAGCAGCAACGGCGAAGCGTACACTATTCACCTGAACACGAAGGTTGCCGTCACGAGCATTATGCTCGCCCTTGCAGGCATCGCATTGGCGACAGCAATGTATATAAAAGGAGAGAGCCGAATTACAGTTGCCATCAACCGCACGCTGCGCAAGCCGATAGAGGCGGCGTACCATCGTTTCTACATGGACGAGGCGTGGCTCTTCGTGACAAAGAAGATAATATTCAACTGCATAAGCCGCCCTATCGCATGGTTCGACCGCAACGTGATTGACGCCACATTCGACAAGCTTGCAAAAATCACGCACAAGTGCGGCACGTTCGTAAGGCCCTTGCAGGACGGCAACGTGCAGTCGTACAGCATATTCTTCCTCAGCGGAGCATTGCTCATCATTCTTATACTGCTGTACTTAATATAATCAAGAGAAAGGATTAGTACTATGAACATATTACCTGTTTTCATCATTATTCCAATTGCAATGCTGCTTGCATTATGGTGCAGCCGTAACATAAGACAAACTCGTGCCGTAATGGTCACAGGCTCGACGTTGCTGCTTATTCTTTCGGTGTATCTCACCATTGACTTCATTCAGCTACGCAACGCAGGGGAGAGCGCGGACATGCTCTACACTGCGTCATGGAGCTGGTATGAGCCGCTCAACATAGCTTTTTCCATTGGCGTGGACGGCATATCGGTAGCGATGCTCCTGCTATCGTCGATAATAGTATTCACGGGCACATTCGCATCGTGGAGGCTGCAGCCGATGACTAAAGAGTTCTTCTTGTGGTACACGCTGTTGTCGCTCGGCGTTTACGGATTTTTCATATCTACCGACCTCTTCACGATGTTCATGTTCTACGAAACGGCCCTTATACCCATGTACCTGCTTATTGGTGTCTGGGGAAGCGGACGCAAGGAGTATTCAGCGATGAAGCTGACGCTCATGCTCATGGGCGGCTCGGCGTTCCTGCTCATGGGCATACTCGGCATATACTTCGGTAGCGGAGCGACGACCATGAACATACATGAGATTGCGGCTATGAACGCAATCCCCACTAACATTCAGTATATATTCTTCCCGCTCACCTTCATAGGATTCGGCGTGCTTGGCGCTCTGTTCCCATTCCACACATGGAGCCCCGACGGACACGCATGCGCTCCGACGTCGGTATCGATGCTGCATGCGGGCGTGCTGATGAAGCTCGGAGGGTACGGTTGCTTCAGGATTGCCATGTACCTGCTGCCGCAAGCAGCCAACGACCTTGCTTGGATTTTCATAATACTGACAACGATAAGCGTCGTTTACGGCGCCCTTAGCGCAGTGAGCCAGACCGACCTCAAATATATAAACGCATACTCGTCGGTATCGCATTGCGGACTGGTGCTTTTCGCCATTCTGATGATGACGAAGACCGCATGCACGGGAGCTATTCTTCAGATGCTGTCACATGGTCTTATGACAGCCCTGTTTTTCGCTCTCATAGGCATGATATACGGCCGCACGCATACTCGTGACATACGCAAGATGCGAGGGCTGATGAAGATTATGCCGTTCCTTGCCGTAGGATACGTGATTGCCGGACTCGCCAACTTAGGACTTCCGGGCTTCAGCGGATTTGTCGCCGAGATGACAATATTCGTAGGAGCCTTCTCGGTCAATGACACGTTCCACAGGGCAGTAACCATAATCGCATGCACCAGCATTGTGATTACGGCTGTATACATTCTGCGTGTGGTAGGACGCATTCTTTACGGCGAGCCCGACAACGATGAGTTCAAGAAGCTCAGCGACGCCACATGGGACGAGAAGTTCACGGTAATATGCCTTGTCGTGTGCGTGGCCGCGCTCGGCATCGCTCCTATGTGGGTAAGCGACCTTGTCGGCAGCGGCGTAGGCAGCATACTGTCGAACATATAAAGCAACAAGAACATATTAAAGAACATACAATAATTACATATGAATTACTTGCAGTTTTTCCTGATGCGTCCCGAGGTAAGCCTCATCGCCGTTTACCTTACGATATTTATATATGACCTTGTCTCGACAGGGAAGGCACGAAGATTGTTTCACCCGATAACATGCATTCTTATGGCGGCGCTGTGCGGCGCAGTAATGAGCGACACCTCCACATTCACCCTTTTCGGCGGAATGTACGAGAGCAATGCCATGATTGTCGTGATGAAGGCCGTGCTTGCGTTCGGCAGCCTCCTTGTCATTCTCCAGGCAAACAAATGGCTCAGCAGCGAACACACATCGTACAAGCGGGGAGAGTTCTACGTGCTGCTTCTTAGCACGCTCATAGGAATGTTCTTCATGCTCAGCGCAAGACATTTCCTATTGCTGTTCATCGGTATCGAGCTTGCGTCGCTGCCCCTCGCATGCCTTGTGGCGTTCGACAAGTACAGGCACCATTCGGCCGAGGCCGGCATAAAGTACATACTCACCTCGCTGTTCTCGTCGGCATTGATGCTCTACGGCATATCGTTCCTTTATGGAACATGCGGCACGCTCTACTTCACCGACATGGTGAGCCATATTACAGGGTCGCCCATGCAGGTGTTCGCGCTTGTAATGTTCTTCTCGGGCTTAGGCTTCAAGATTTCGCTTGTTCCGTTCCACCTATGGACCGCCGACAGCTATGAAGGCGCTCCGACGTCGGTTACCGCCTACCTCTCTATCATTTCAAAGGCGGCGGGCGTATTTACCCTTTTCATTGTACTTACAAAGGTCTTCGCTCCAATGACAGAGCTTTGGCAGACCGTCATATACATAACTGTCGTAGCAAGCATCACCTTAGCGAACCTAATGGCCATAAAACAGCGTTCGCTGAAACGCTTCATGGCGTTCAGCAGCATATCTCAGGTTGGATACATTATGCTTGCCGTGATTGGAGGAAACGCAGAAGGAGCGACAGCCATGGTATTCTACCTTATAGTATACATGATGGCGAACACCGCTGTATTCTCTATCATTGAAGAGGTTGAATGGAAGACGCAGAGCCCCGCAAAACGCAACACTCTGAGAGGCTTCTACAAGACAAACCCGAAACTGACCCTGCTGATGACGCTCGCTCTCTTCTCTTTGGCAGGCATTCCCCCGTTCGCAGGCTTTTTCAGCAAGTTCTTCGTTTTCATGAGCGCATTCGGAGCAGGCTTCCAGGTTCTAGTCTTCATAGCTCTCATAAACACGGTCGTTTCGCTCTACTACTACCTGCTTATAGTAAAGGCAATGTATATCGAAACAAGCGACAGCCCTGTCCCATTTATTAAGAGCGATGCATATACACGCATAAGCCTCATTGTATGCCTTTCCGGCATTCTCCTCTTGGGCATATGCAGTTTCGTATATGCGGCAATAGACAAGGTCGCATACACATCGCTGTAAGCACAAAAGGAGACTGTCCCCGTCCGACTCGACCGTAACTGTCTAATTAACAAAATAATGAGGGTGACCCAAAAGTCACCCTCTTGTCGTCGGGGGTGAATAAAAAGCAAAGTTCAAGGCTTGTGCAGGCTTCAAAACCGCAACCGACGCTGCTAACGAGAGCAAAGAGTGCTTGCTTTCTTTGCCGAGTAGCGAGGAGG
>JAFTRV010000015.1 GCA_017462065.1 Bacteroidaceae bacterium | reverse complement strand
TGAGGGTGACCCAAAAGTCACCCTCTTTTTGTCGGGGGTGAATAAAAAGCAAAGTTCAAGGCTTGTGCAGGCTTCAAAACCGCAGTTTACTGAGCGTAAATGAGGATTTTGAAGGCAAACGTAACACAGAAATTTACTTTTTAGTCACCCCCATTGTTGTTAAAAAGAGAATTATCGAGTGCGTTCCCAACTTCTCGGGGGGACGCAACATGGAGACTATCAGAAAGCCTACGACAGGTTGGTGAAATTCGTGGTAGATGAAATGAATGTACGATTAATCATTCACACCGGCGAACTTGCCATTGCATGGAACAACCTCGGACAAAATATTCCGCTAAAGGAATTTGTAGAGGTATAAGAATTCTTCCAACAAAGCGGATGAATCGTTCTTTATAATCTGTAACGTAGCAGGTCGCCACAATTATCCTGTACCTGTTGGATAATTCCCCGGCATCTGCTTTCTTTCATCTTTATTTTGGTACCTACGGCAATGAAATCCTGCATAGTAGGTTTGCCGGTTCCGTTAACGGATGTGGCATGCTGCCCGTTATATCCTTCGGTACAAAGAGTCAGGTCATACGCCGGAGCAAGGTGCCATTGCCACTTGCCATTGCTATCCTTCTGTATAATATAGCTGAAGTTCTTGCAGTGATCGTCCTTATTATCGGTAAGGTAATTGAAAACCATACGCCTGAACATCTCTTCAACATCGGACTGTCGTTGTGTTAGATAGCCTGTAAGCGCAAGAAGGTTACTATAATCGAGCACAGGCGCAGATAATGAGATACCAAGCAATCCCCCTGCAGTTGCCATGTGAACCCTTTCTCCGCTGTCGGTAAAGTCAAAACGTTTTGTGGTAAAGTACTTGCCATTAGTGAGTTTGAAATCGGGAACATTTATACCGCATTTGCGGGCAATTTCGTTATAGCGGTACTCTTGCAACCCCATATCCCGGGGGTCGTATGTGTGACGGAACTTTATCAGCCAATGGCCTTCTTCATCGGCGAATATTGCTTTCGGGCGGCAACCTCCGCTGTTTCCGCTATTGTAAAGCAGAAATCCGGCATCATTGTCCTGTTGCTCTTTCAGCACCTCTAATGCTTTCTCTTGCAACAGGTCAAAATCAAGAGTGTCGTTCTCGTGAGAAAGCGCTGTTACCGGCTCATATGTAAGCGCTCCCATACCACTGTTGCCGACAATGCTCAGCCTGTCGAGTGCCGAAAGATTCTTGTCGTCAACACCCTCTTTGAGAAGAGTCTTATGCAGTAGATAACGTCCGTAGCCGTCGGGCAGGCTGTCTTCAAAGACACCGAAGTTGCCATAGAACGGTTCTGCCTGAGCAATGAACAGCCCCGGCTTTAAAGGCAGTTCCAGCGGAGATATGCTGAATCCTTCGGTAAGCCACCTTCGACCGTATTCAAAAACGCACAATCTGTTGTCGGGAGTAAGAGACAAGGTCCCGACTTCCAAGCCATTGAATTTTACTGTCAGCCTATCAATAATCTTCATAATTTATACGCTTTCTTTTTCCCGGAGTTCTTTCTTATCTGCGTGAGCTCTTCCATTGTGGAATATTTAGGCTTGTCAAATATGTTCTTTATCTCAGAAGTATATTCCATTGCCATAGCAATGCCTATGAGATTTTTGAGCGAAATTAACCCTTTTTGCTCGAAGCGTATGATATTGCTCACCGCCACACCCGATTTTTCTGCCACCTGCTCGCGTGTCAAATTCTTCTCTATGCGACGTGCACGAAAATCCGCCGCCAACTTCTTGGCAATATCTTCGGAATTTTCAAGAACATAATTATCCAAAACTGATAAAATATTATTCATATGTCGGTGTTTATTATTTATAAAGACAATATATTATCACTTGCAAATATAATTTTTGCTTGGTTGATATGCAAATGTTTTGCCGAATAAATCTAATACAACTTTTATCAGTATCTGATTTTGAAGTAATCGAGCAAGGTCTTGTAGCTGTCCTGGGTGGCAAGGCAAGTGTCGAGCAGGTATCCCCGCACGTTGTTCCATTCCGCCAGGCCGCGATAGTAAAAAAGCTTGATTTCATCGGTAATTATGAACGGCACAAGCCTGTTGGCAAGGCACTCCTTGAACATTATCAGACGCCCCACTCTGCCATTGCCGTCCTGGAACGGATGAATTGCCTCAAAACGCTGATGGAATTCTATTATATCTTCAAAAGACTTGCGTTTTTTAGAGTTGTACTCTCTAAGCAACGCACTCATTTCGGCATGAACATCTTCGGGCGCTGTCGTTTCGCAACCACTTACTTCGTTAGGCAACCGCTTGT
The DNA here is from genome assembly GCA_017462065.1 of Bacteroidaceae bacterium. GTDB lineage: Bacteria > Bacteroidota > Bacteroidia > Bacteroidales > Bacteroidaceae > HGM04593. The sequence goes on along the minus strand of JAFTRV010000015.1, from coordinate 14,248 downwards.
AGTCACCAACAGAAAACCAATCTTTCCGGCTGTCGGATGTCCCCTGCTTCAGGCTTGCATGAAGTTCTTTTATAAAGGTTTCGGTAAGCTTTTCTTCGGCCCTATCAATAATGGTGTCGATACAACGGAAATGGTTGGTTGCCTCTATTATGTCATCTATTCTGATGCTTTCCCCTTCGACACCGACAGTATTTGTTTCAAATATAAAGCGTGTCTGTTCATGAGTGAGGCGACTACCCTCGATATGGTTGCTATTATATGTAAGATCGACCTGAGTACGATGATATATTCCACCTCTGAGCCCTGCCTCTTTTTCACGACGCAGAGCAGAGAGCAACGGCGACATTTTACGTTCGCGACTTTTACGGGCAGGCAACACCGTATCACAAGGAAGGCTCCAGGTCTTGCCAATGAGAAGGGCGCCCTCTATTTTCCCTGCCGCACAATAGTTACGTACGGTACGTTCGGAAACACCATATTTCCCGGCAAACTCCTTAACTGAGATATATTTCATGCTTTACTTCTTTATCGGCAAGACAAACCCGCCAAAACAATGGCAAATATAGCAAAATTTGCCGATATCGGCAAGATATAGCACTAAAATTCTCTTTTGCATAGCTAATATTCACCCGATGCAGCACAAGCGAAATTTTATCTTTCGGAAACAAAACCGATATGTATTCTAAATAGTAAAGTGCCATTTTAGCCCTTAATAATAAAATAATATTTTATAAACTTGTAATAAGGCAAAGTTTTTGTACCTTTGAGCTAACGCTCGAAAATAGTCTGCACTCGCTGTGAAATAATGAAATACGCTTCATTTATCTCGCTCGTTTGTGGCTATCTTTGAGCTAACGCTCGAAAATAGACTGCACTCGCTGCGAAGTAAAAAGAGAAACAAAATATACAAACCATGCAAAAGAGAATTATTGAGTGCGTTCCCAACTTCTCGGAGGGACGCAACATGGAGACTATCAAACAGATTACCGATGCCATTGAGGCGGTAAAAGGCGTAAAGCTTCTTGACGTGGACCCGGGCGAGGCCACCAACCGCACCGTGGTGACATTCGTCGGTGAGCCCGAGGCTGTCGTTGAGGCTGCCGTGGCAGGCGTAAAGCGTGCGACAGAGCTCATTGACATGCGACAGCACAAGGGCGCTCACCCTCGCATGGGCGCATGCGACGTGCTGCCTCTTATCCCTGTGTCGGGCATAACAATGGAGGAGTGCAAGGAACTTGCACGCTCGCTTGCAAGCCGCATCGCCGATGAGCTCGGCGTTCCCACATACTGCTATGAGTCGGCGGCGTTCAAGCCCGAAAGACGCAACCTTGCCGTTTGCCGTGAGGGAGAATATGAGGGCTTGCCCGAGAAGATGGCTAACGAGGAGAAACGCCCCGACTTTGGCGCACGCCCGTACGACGAAGGCATTGCACGCACCGGAGCCACCGCAGTAGGCGCACGTGACTTCCTTGTCGCAGTAAACTATAACCTGAACACCACATCGACACGCCGTGCCAATGCCATTGCTTTCGACGTGCGTGAAAAGGGACGCCCGATGCGTGAGGGCAACCCCATAACAGGCAAGATAGTGAAGAACGAAAAGGGCGAGCCTGTGATGATACCCGGCACTCTCAAGGAGTGCAAGGCTATCGGCTGGTTCATCGAGGAATACGGCATCGCACAGGTTTCTATGAATATGACAAACCTTGCCGTCACCCCGCTGCACGTGGCGTTCGACGAGGTGTGCCGTGCTGCCGACGCACGAGGAATACGTGTCACAGGCACTGAGATTGTGGGCCTTATACCAAAGAAAGCTCTTGTAGATGCCGGCCGTCACTTCCTGCGCAAGCAGCAACGCTCTACCGGCGTGCCCGAGCGTGAGCTTGTCCGCATAGCCATTGAGAGCATGGGGCTATCGACGCTGAAGGAGTTCAAGCCCGAAGAGAAGGTCGTTGAGTATATACTCGAGGCAGAAGAGCAGAAGAACGCAAAGAAACTTGTCGATATGACTTGCGCCGGCTTTGCCGAGGAGACAGCAAGCGAATCGCCTGCCCCCGGAGGTGGTTCAATCTCGGCATACATGGGCGCTTTGGCGGCCGCTCTCGGCACGATGGTGGCGAACCTATCTTCGCACAAGGCCGGCTGGGACGACCGCTGGGAGCATTTCTCCGACTGGGCCGAAAGAGGCATGAGCGTCATGAACGAACTGCTTGCCCTTGTCGATGAGGACACTGCGGCATTCAATAAGATTATGGATGTGTTCGGCATGCCTAAGGGAAGCGACGAGGAGAAGGCCGCACGTGCCGCTGCGATGGAGGTCGCGACACTCTATGCCACACAGGTGCCGCTGCGTACCATGAAGGCTGCATACAAGGCATTCGACGTAGTGCGGGCCATGGCCGAAGAGGGCAACCCGAATTCTGTTTCCGACGCCGGCGTTGGCGCTTTGGCGGCACGCTCTGCCGTTATGGGCGCATGCCTTAACGTGAAGATAAACGCCGCAGGTCTCAAGGACCGCAAGACAGCCGACGAACTCGTGAAAGAGGCAGAAGACATTCAGGCTCTTGCGCAACAGGCCGAAAAGGAGATTCTCGCAATTGTAGAAAGCAAGATAGGCTGAGTATAACGAGTAACGATGAACGTGTAACGTGTAACGATGAACGAGTAACGATGAACGATGAACGTGTAACGAGTAACGAGTAACGATGAACGTGTAACGATGAACGAGTAACAACTAACACAAAATACCGATATGACCGATTTTCAGAAAGATATTCTGGCCGGCATCCCCGATGTTCTGCCAGCCAAGAAGGCTTACGACACTACAGCCAACCACGCCCCCAAACGCAAGGATATTCTGACAGACAGCGAGAAGAAGCTCGCTTTGGCCAACGCTCTGCGTTACTTCCCCGAAAAGCACCACGCCGAGCTTGCCCCCGAATTCCTTGACGAGCTGAAGCGATACGGACGCATTTACATGTACCGCCTGCGTCCCGACTACGAGATGTTCGCGCGCTCCATTGACGAGTACCCCGCACGCTCGCGCCAGGCGGCGGCTATCATGCTCATGATACAGAACAACCTTGACAAGGCTGTCGCTCAGCACCCGCACGAGCTTATCACGTACGGCGGCAACGGCGCTGTGTTCCAGAACTGGGCACAGTACCGCTTAGCGATGAAATACCTTGCCGAAATGACCGACGAGCAGACACTTGTGATGTATTCGGGCCACCCGCTCGGGCTTTTCCCCTCGCACAAGGACGCCCCGAGAGTGATTGTCACCAACGGCATGGTAATTCCTAACCACTCGGCTCAGGACGACTGGGAACGATTCAACGCAATGGGCGTTTCGCAGTACGGACAGATGACGGCCGGCTCATACATGTACATTGGGCCTCAGGGCATTGTTCACGGAACGACGATTACTGTGATGAACGCAGCACGCAAGCGCATGAAGCCCGGGCAGAAAGACCTCAAGGGCATGCTCTTCGTGACAGCAGGCCTCGGCGGCATGTCGGGCGCACAGCCTAAGGCCGGAAACATTTCGGGCGTGGTAAGCATCACGGCGGAGATAAACATCGCCGCAGCCGAAAAGAGATACAACCAGGGCTGGGTGGATGAGCTGCATACCTCGCTCGACGAGCTTATACCCCGTGTAAAGGCAGCCGTAGAGAACAAGGAGGTGGTATCGTTCGCCTACGTAGGCAACGTGGTGGACCTTTGGGAACGCCTTGCCGACGAGGAGATGAACGTAGACCTCGGCTCGGACCAGACATCGCTTCACAACCCCTGGGCAGGCGGCTACTACCCGGTGGGGTACTCTTACGAGGAGTCGAACCGCATGATGGCCGAAGAGCCTGAGCGTTTCCGTGAGTGCGTTCAGGAGTCTTTGCGTCGCCATGTGGCAGCCATAAACAGGCTTACCGCACGAGGCATGTACTTCTTCGACTACGGCAACGCCTTCCTGCTCGAGTCGTCACGCGCCGGCGCCGACATCATGACAGCCGAGGGCAAGTTCCGCTACCCCTCATACGTTCAGGACATAATGGGCCCGATGTTCTTCGACTACGGCTTCGGCCCGTTCCGCTGGGTATGCACGTCGGGCAAAGAGGAGGACCTCGAGGCTACCGACCGCTTAGCGGCGAAGGTTCTCGAGGATATGCTCAACGAGGCTCCCGCCGAGATTAGCGGACAGCTCGCCGACAACCTCCACTGGATACGTGAAGCAAAGGAGAACAAGCTCGTAGTAGGCTCTCAGGCACGAATTCTTTATGCCGACTCCGAAGGTCGCACACGCATAGCCCTTGCTTTCAACGAGGCTATAGAGAGAGGCGAGATTTCGGCGCCCGTAGTGCTTGGCCGCGACCACCACGACGTGTCTGGCACCGATTCTCCATACCGCGAGACTTCGAACATCTACGACGGTTCGCAGTTCTGCGCCGACATGGCTGTGCACAATGTCATCGGCGACTCGTTCCGAGGCGCCACATGGGTATCGATACACAACGGCGGCGGCGTAGGCTGGGGCGAAGTAATCAACGGCGGCTTCGGCATGGTCATCGACGGCTCTGCCGATTCGGCACGCCACATCGAGGAGATGCTTCTTTGGGACGTGAACAACGGCATCGCACGCCGCAGCTGGGCACGCAACGAGGGGGCTATGTTCGCTATCAAGCGCCAAATGGAACGCACGCCGCTGCTCAAGGTCACATTGCCTAACCTTGCCGACATGAGCCTCATCGAGAAAGTTTACAACGAAAACAAATAACAAAAAACCATACTGCCATGATTCACCATATAAATGCCGAGCGACTTACGATAGCACGTGTCGAGGAGATTCTCGAAAAGGGCTACAAGCTCGCTCTTAGCGAAGACGCAAAAGAGAGAATAAACAGGTGTCGGGAATACCTTGACAAGAAGATGGAGGACGCCGGACGTCCCATTTACGGCGTCACGACAGGATTCGGCTCGCTATGCAACATCTCCGTGGACAAAGAGAACCTTTCGCAGCTGCAGAAGAACCTGATGATGTCGCACGCATGCGGCACAGGCGCACGAGTGCCGTCGGAGATTGTCAAGCTGATGCTGCTGCTGAAGGTGCAGTCGCTCTCATACGGTCATTCGGGAGTTCAGTTAGTAACCGTTGAGCGCCTTATAGAGATGTTCAACAACGACATCATTCCCGTGGTGTACGAACAGGGCTCGCTCGGAGCTTCGGGCGACCTCTCGCCTCTTGCTCACATGTCACTGCCTTTGATAGGCTTAGGGCACGTGGAGATTGACGGCAAAGTAGTAGAGAGTGCCGAGATGATGGATAAATGGGGCTGGGAGCCTATAAAGTTGTGTTCAAAAGAGGGCCTTGCGTTGCTTAACGGCACACAGTTCATGTCGGCGTATGGCGTATATTCGCTTATCAAGGCTCAGAAGCTGAGCCGCTGGGCCGACCACATCGGCGCAATGTCGCTCGACGCATACGACGGCCGTCTGGAGCCGTTCGAGCATAACGTTCACGCCATTCGTCCGCACGACGGCCAGATAAGCACGGCACGCAACATCAGAGAGCTGCTCGAAGGCAGCGAGATTGCGAAGCAGCCCAAGAAGCACGTTCAGGACCCCTACTCGTTCCGTTGCATTCCGCAGGTGCATGGCGCATCGAAGGACACTATAGCATACGTGGCGAGCGTGATTGAGACCGAGATAAATTCCGCTACCGACAACCCCACCGTGTTCCCCGAGACGGACGAGGTAATTTCTGCAGGCAACTTCCACGGCCAGCCAATAGCTTTGCCTATGGACTTCCTTGCCATTGCCGTAGCCGAGCTTGGAAACATTTCGGAGCGACGCATATACAAGATAATTTCGGGCACACGCAACCTGCCGAACTTCCTCGTTGCCAACCCGGGACTTAACAGCGGCTTCATGATACCGCAATATACGGCAGCTTCAATAGTAAGCCAGTCGAAAGGTCTTTGCTGGCCGGCCTCGTGCGACTCAATACCGTCGTCACAAGGACAGGAAGACCATGTGAGCATGGGCTCAAACGCAGCCACAAAGCTATGGAAGGTGGTGCAGAACACCGAGCGTATTCTTGCGATAGAGCTAATGAACGCTGCGCAGGCGTTGGAGTTCCGCCGCCCGCTGCACTCATCAAAGGCTGTCGAGGCCCTGTTCGAGGCATACCGCAAGGTGGTGCCGTTTGTAAGCAACGACACTGTGATGTACCCGCATATTGCGGCATCGGTAAAATTCCTGAACGAGAATGAGCCTGCTTGTTAAGAACATAGGAGCTATCGTCGGCATCGACGAGAGCGGACGCAAGCGTGTCTCGGGAAAGGAGATGAGCCATGCGGCCATGCTCGAGAACGCATGGCTCGCCACCGACGGCGAACGCATTAAGGAGTACGGCAGCATGGAGAATGTCCCTGCCGAAGAGGGCTATACAGTCATAGACGCCCACGGAGGCTGGCTTTTTCCATCGTTCTGCGACTCGCATACGCATATCGTATATGCAGGCAGCCGCGAGCAGGAGTTCCTTGACAAGATAAACGGCCTTTCGTACGAGGAGATTGCCAAGCGCGGAGGAGGCATACTGAATTCCGCCGACAGGCTGCACGAGACCTCCGAGGATGAGCTCTACCGCCAGGCTATGGAGCGTATCGACGAGATTGTCTCTATGGGCACAGGACTTGTAGAGATAAAGTCGGGATACGGGCTCACCCTTGAAGACGAGCTGAAAATACTGCGTGTCATTCGCCGCATAAGGGAGAACGCTCCGCTTGAGGTGCGTGCCACATTCCTCGGCGCTCATGCCGTAGGGCGTGCCTACAAAGGGAGGCAGGCAGAATATGTAGAGCATGTATGCAACGAGATGATTCCCGCCGTTGCCGGAGAGGGGCTTGCCGACTTTGTGGACGTATTCTGCGACCGAGGCTTCTTTACCGTTGAAGAGACCGCAAGAATAATTGAGACGGGCGCCAAGCATGGTTTAAGAGCTAAGATACATGCCAACGAGCTTGCCGTTTCGGGCGGCGTGGAGGTTGGCGTTGAGCATGGGGCATTGTCGGTAGACCACCTTGAGTCGATGGGCGACGAACAGATTGAGGCGCTCCGCGACAGCGGCACAATGCCTACGATGTTGCCGGGCTGCGCATTCTTTCTTGGAATAACCTACCCCCCTGCACGAAAGATGATTGACGCAGGGCTGGCTGTCGCTTTGGCTTCGGACTTCAACCCGGGAACAGCGCCGTCGGGAAACATGAGGTTCGTAACATCGCTCGCCTCGATAAAGATGAAGATGACACCTGCCGAGGCCCTGAACGCCGCAACTCTGAACAGCGCATGCGCCATGGGCGAGAGCAAGGACTACGGCTCGATAACACGAGGGAAAGTGGCCAATTTCTACATAACCAAGCCATTACCGTCGTTAGCATACATGCCGTACGCTCACCAGACACCGATAATAAAGGATATTGTACTTAAAGGCAAAATAATAAAACAGGACATATTATGCTAAGAAAACTTTTCATAGGCGCCATTGCGCTCCTCTCTTTCACCACGGCGACAGCCGACGAAGGCATGTGGCTGCCGAGTCTTATCAAGGAGCGTATAAAAGAGATGCGCAAGCAGGGCTTCAAGCTGAAGGCCGATGACATATATTCCGACAGCAAGGCTTCGCTCAAGGATGCAGTAGTGCAGTTCGGCGGCGGCTGTACCGGCGAGTTCGTCTCGCCCGAAGGCCTGTTGCTCACCAACCACCATTGCGGCTACAGCTCAATACAGAAGCTCTCTTCGGTAGAGCACGACTACCTTACCGACGGCTTTTGGGCGATGTCGCGCGAAGAGGAGCTGCCCGTACCGGGACTGAAAGTGAGCCTGCTGGTAAAGATGGAGGATGTCACCGGGCGTCTTGCCGCAGGTGAGAGCAGGGACGATATCATAGGCAAGGAGATAAAAGGAAAGGGCTACCGTGCAAGCATCGAGTCGATGTACTACGGCAACCAGTATTACCTCTTCGTGTACTGCACGTTCCGTGACGTACGCCTTGTGGGAGCGCCGCCCTCTTCTATCGGGAAGTTCGGTGGCGACACCGACAACTGGATATGGCCGCGCCACACGGGCGACTTTTCGGTATTCCGTGTATATGCCGATGCAAACAACGAGCCCGCCGACTACAGCAAGGAGAATGTGCCATACCGTCCCAAACGCTACTTCAAGATTTCGACAAAGGGGGTGAACGAGGGTGACTTCACAATGATTTACGGCTTCCCCGGCAACACGCAGGAGTATATCACCTCAAAAGCTGTCGATTACATCGAGAAGGTGTCGAACCCGATGAAGATAGCCTTGCGTACCATTCGCCTTGACATCATAAGAGAGGCACAGGCGAAGAGCGTGGCCACACGCATAGCATACGCCGCAAAACATGCCGGCATCGCAAACTCATGGAAGAAGTGGGAGGGCGAGTCGCTTGGCCTGAAAAACCTGAACACAGCCGAGAAGAAAACCGAGTATGAAAAGGAATTCGCAGAGTGGGCGGCCGGAAAGCCGGAATATGCACGCCTGCTCGACTCAATAAACGCAAGCTACGAAAGGGTGATACCCGGCTATTTCATGCGTGAGCTTTTCAACGAGTCGATTGCTGGAATCGAGCTCTTCTCTTTTGCCAGCCAGCTATACAACAAGGCTCTTTCGCAGAGCAAGCTGCCCGCCGACGAGCAAGCCGGGATACGAAAGCGTTATCTGAAGGACTACAATCGTGAGATAGACCATGCGATAGCACGTCATATGATAAGGGAGTTCGTGGAGAGAATGCCTAAGGAGAATATCCCGCAGCAGCTGACAGCGGCCATTGAGAAGCACGGCGGCGCCGAGGCCCTTGCCGACGAGCTGTTCGCAAAGACACAGCTGATAGACAAATACCCTCTTACCAAAGAGGAGATATACGCCGACCCGTTCGTTCAGTTCGCATCGTGGTTCGCCCCATGCATGATACAGAACCAAAAGTACGCATACCGCAACCTCAGCAATGTGCCCGAGGTCGAGAAATGGTACAAGGCTTACATGCAGGCGTTGCGTGAGTGGGACAAGGAACGTGCCTTCTACCCCGACGCTAATTTCACCCTGCGTGTGGCGTACGGCGCAGTAACGGGTTACGAGAATGCCGACGGCGAGTATCACACACACCTGACGACTCTCGACGGGGTGCTGGCAAAGGACAACCCCGAGATTTATGACTACAACATACCACAGGAGCTGCGTGACATATACGACAGAAAGGATTACGGTCGTTGGGCCATAGAGAAGAACGACGGCAAGAGCGTGCCTGTCTGCTTCCTTGCTTCCAACCACACGTCGGGCGGCAATTCAGGCTCGCCTGTAATAAACAGCAAGGGCGAGCTTGTAGGCATAAACTTTGACCGCACATGGCGTTCAACAATGAGCGACATTGAGTTTGACCCCGCTATCTGCCGCAACATTTCGGTCGATATACGTTTTGTATTATTTGTAATGGACCGCTTGGGAGGCGCAGGATACCTTCTCGAGGAGATGGGGATAAAATGACCTCCGGGCATTAGAAAAAGATGATGGACTACCTGAACTCGCTGTTCTTAGAGCATTCCGCATTGCAGGCTATTGTGGTGCTGTCGCTGATTTCGGCATTAGGAATAATGCTCGGAAAGGTGCGTATATTCGGCATCTCTCTTGGGGTCACTTTCGTCTTTTTCATAGGCATCATTGCCGGGCACTCAGGGCTTACCATAGACAGCAGCATGCTCTTTTACGCCGAGACGTTCGGGCTTGTACTCTTCGTGTACGCTCTCGGCCTGCAGGTAGGCCCCGGTTTCTTCAGTTCCATGCGTTCGGGCGGAGCAAAGCTTCTGCTGCCTGCGCTCGCATTGCTTGCGACAGGCACGCTGCTTGCTATAATCATGGCGTATGCATGCAACGTGCCGATAGAGGAGATGTCGGGCATTCTATGCGGCGCCACTACCAACACCCCGGCTCTTGCCGCCGCACAGCAGACCCTGAAGCAGTTAGGGGTCGAAAGCAGCGGCGCTGCGTTGGGATGCGCTCTCACATACCCGCTCGGCGTTGTAGGCGTGATAGCAGCCTTGGCGGTGCTTAGAAAGTTCTTCGTGAGAGAAGAGGACCTTCCCGGCCCCGACAGCAAGCACCAGAAGAATGTGTTCATAGCAAGCTACAGGGTTACCAACCCCGGCATCTTCGGCAAGAGCATAGCCGAGGTTGCCGCGGCTCACCACAACCATTTTGTCATCTCGCGCATGTGGCACAACGGGCACGTGCTTATACCGATGTCGAACAGAGTGCTTGAAAAGAACGACGTGCTGCTTGTGGTCACAAAGCCTGAGGAGTGCGATGACTTGTGCATTCTGTTTGGAGAGAGAGAGCAGAAAGACTGGAACTCGGACAGCATCGACTGGAACAAGATTGACAGCGAGCTGACGTCGCAACGCATTCTTGTGACACGCCCCGAGATAAACGGCAAGAAGCTGTCGTCGCTGCGTCTCAGGAACAGCTACGGAATAAACATCAGCCGTGTATACCGTTCAGGAGTGCAGCTGCTCGCCACGCCCGACCTTGTCCTGCAAATGGGCGACAGGCTTACTATCGTAGGCGAGGCCGCCGACATAAAGCGTGTAGAGAAAATACTCGGAAACGCCGTGAGCAACCTTAACGAGCCCAACCTTGTATCCATTTTCATAGGCATTATTCTTGGCCTCATGGTCGGCAGCATACCGCTTGCCATACCCGGCATATCAGTGCCTGTAAAGCTCGGTCTTGCCGGCGGTCCCATAATAGTGGGAATACTAATAGGCACGTTCGGCCCCCGCCTGCACATGGTGACATATACCACCCAGAGCGCCAACATGATGCTGCGTGCGTTAGGGCTCAGCCTGTACCTCGCCTGCCTCGGACTCGATGCCGGAGCGCACTTCTTTGAGACAGTCGTTCGCCCCGAAGGAGCTATGTGGCTCGCAATAGGAGTAGCGATAACATTTGTTCCTGTCGTTTTAATAGGTATATTTGCAATGCGCAGGTCGAAGCTCGACTTCGGCTCTACAGCCGGCATGCTCTGCGGCTCAATGGCAAACCCTATGGCATTGACATACGCCAATGAGAGCATTGAGGGCGACAACCCCTCGGTTGCGTATGCTACGGTGTACCCTGTATGCATGTTCCTGAGAGTGGTGATTATACAATTGTTGATAATGTTCCTTATTTAAATAATATGGCGACAGTAAAAAGAACAGCGACGGTTGGAGGCTATTTTCTTGAGCTCGGCAACAAGGAGATCGAGATTTACCATATAGCGGAGGACGGCAGCGGGGTGCTGACACGCATTGAAGACGTGCAGGGCGCCATAAGGAGAATTGCCGAGGAGAACGGCTTTGAGAGGGATTACAATATCAGCTTCAGGCAACATGTGGCAAAGCTCATACAATACATAAATGCAAAAGAGAACAATAAACAGCTATAATATGAAAAGAAGAAACATGCTTGCGGCACTGCTTATGTGCGCATTAGGCTTGCAGGCCCAGACCGACTACATTCATGGCTTGTCGATATGGTTTGACCAGCCGACATCGCTGAAAGGACATTGCATATGGTACGGCGGGGAGCCCGAACGCTGGAAGAACGGCAAGAAGCCCGAATGGGCGGGTGACGGCAGCTACAACCCCGACCAGGAGTGGGAGTCACAGTCTCTGCCTATTGGCAACGGCAGCATCGGAGCCAATGTCATGGGCTCGCTCGAGGCTGAACGCATAACACTGAACGAAAAGACCCTTTGGCGAGGCGGCCCCAGCACCGCCGGCGGGGCGCAGTACTACTGGAACGTGAACAAGCAGTCGGCGCACCTCTTGGGCCCGATACGCCAGGCATTCCTCGACGGCGATGACGAGAAGGCCGCAAAGCTCACAAGAGAGAACTTCAACAGCACGGCATCGTACGAATATTATGGAGAGAAGCCGTTCCGCTTCGGCAACTTCACCACAATGGGAGAGCTATACATCGAGACCGGCCACAGCATGATTGGCGTGAACGACTACAAACGCATTCTCTCGCTCGATTCGGCCCTTGCGATAGTGCAGTACAACAAGAACGACGTCTTCTTCCAAAGAAAATACTTTGTGTCATACCCGGCGAACGTGCTTGTAGTGAAATTCAGCGCCGACAAGCCCGGAATGCAGAATCTCACATTCAGCTATGAGCCCAACCCCGTTTCGGAAGGAACTATCGAGGCAGACGGCAAGAACGGACTTGTGTGGAAAGCAAGGCTCGACAACAACAGCATGCAGTACACGGTAAGAATGAGAGTAGACTGCAAGGGCGGAAAAAGGAGCGTCAAGGAGGGAAAGATTCGTGTCGTCGATGCCGACGAGGTTTGTTTCTACATTTCGGCGGATACGGACTACAAGATGAACTTCAGCCCCGACTTCAATGACCCCAAGACATACGTAGGAGTAGACCCCGACGCTACGACAGAGGCCTGGATAAAGAAAGCCGAGTCAAAGGGATACGACAAGCTCTTCAAGGAGCATTACGAGGACTATTCGGCATTGTTCAACAGAGTAGAGCTGAGCATAAACCCCAATGCGCCTGTAACGTACGAACTCCCCGGAGTCGTAAACCTTCCTACGCCAAAGAGACTCGAGAGCTACAGAAAGGGCAAGCCCGACTACAAGCTCGAGCAGCTTTACTTCCAGTTCGGCCGCTACCTGCTCATAGCGAGCTCACGCCCCGGCAACATGCCGGCCAACCTGCAAGGCATGTGGCATAACAATGTAGACGGCCCGTGGCGCGTGGACTACCACAACAACATCAACCTGCAAATGAACTACTGGCCCGCATGCGCCACGAACCTCGACGAGTGCATGATACCGCTGATTGACTTCATACGCACTCTCATGAAACCGGGAGAGATAACTGCGAAATCATACTTCGGGGCAAGAGGATGGACAGCGAGCATTTCGGGCAACATCTTCGGCTTTACAGCGCCGCTGATAAGCCAGGACATGTCGTGGAACTTCAACCCGATGGCCGGCCCGTGGCTTGCGACGCATGTTTGGGACTACTACGATTTCACCCGTGACAAGAAGTTCTTGAAAGAGGTAGGTTACGACATCATCAAGAGCAGTGCTATATTCGCTGTCGATTACCTGTGGAAGAGAGATGACGGCACATATACCGCAGCCCCCTCTACTTCGCCCGAGCATGGGCCTATTGACCAGGGAGCGACATTCGTTCATGCCGTGATAAGAGAGATTCTGCTCGACGCTATCGCTGCGAGCAAGGTCCTGAAGCTGGACGAGCAGCTTCGCGAGGAGTGGGAGAATGTTCTCGATAAGCTTGCCCCCTACCGTATCGGACGCTACGGGCAGCTTATGGAGTGGAGCCGTGACATTGACGACCCCGAGGACCAGCACCGCCATGTGAATCACCTGTTCGGTTTGCATCCGGGACGCACCATCTCTCCTGTGACGACACCGGTGCTTGCCGACGCCTCAAAGGTTGTCCTTGAACATCGTGGCGACGGCGCTACAGGCTGGAGCATGGGCTGGAAGCTCAACCAGTGGGCACGCCTGCACGACGGCAACCACGCATACACCCTCTTTGGCAACCTGCTTAAGAACGGCACGCTCGACAACCTTTGGGACACTCATGCCCCGTTCCAGATTGACGGCAATTTCGGCGGCACTGCCGGCATTACCGAGATGCTGATGCAGAGCCACATGGGATTCATTCACCTGTTGCCGGCGCTGCCCGACGCATGGGAAGAGGGCGCAGTCAAGGGCCTTTGCGCCAAAGGCGGCTTTGAAGTTAGCATGGAGTGGGAAAGAGGCACGCTTGTCGAGGCTGTAGTAACCTCTAAGAGCGGCGAGAAGTGCGATATTCTTTACGGCAACGAGATGCTATCGTTCAAGACGAAGAAAGGAACATCGTACAGAGTAACGCTTGAAGGCAGCAAGCTTGTAAGCCGCAAGATATAAGCGTTCTACGCGACAAGAGGGTGACCCAAAAGTCACCCTCTTGTCGTCGGAGGTGAATAAAAAGCAAAGTTCAAGGCTTGTGCAGGCTTCAAAACGGCTCACCAGCAAAGTCTGGGGGGAATAGAATGTTTCATTCTTATTGCAACTTACCCTTAATCAGTTGTCGTTTATTCTTTTTGTAGTCGTTCTATCTTGTACTTTTGTCGCACAAAAGTACCAAAAAGCCCGGCACAGGG
>JAFTRV010000108.1 GCA_017462065.1 Bacteroidaceae bacterium | reverse complement strand
TTCGTTCAACAATTTTATCGCAAATGCGTTGAGTGCCATTGCTGCATATTGTTTCTTTGAAAAGAAACCCGCCATTGACGTGGAATTCGTCAATGACGGGCAACTTTCTCTGTTCTAAAATTATATCGAACTCACGTTAATCTATATATTTTTTGAATGGAAGAACGTATTTGTTATACATATTTTGACATCTGTATTCAGCACTCTTGACAAATGTCTTGATATATGTTCTTGCCCATTCTTCTATTGTACCATTAAAATCTTGGCTTAATTCGCATACATGAAACTGAATCTGCATTGCAGCAGCCCAATTGATATAAAGGTTGCTTGGGTCGCTTTTAAAAAGGTCCTTCCAATGTGCGTTTACGCATTTTAGATTTTCTCCATCTTCTTTCCAATCAATTTCGATATAATTTATTCCAATAGAGTCAAAGTCATTGTTATCAATCATACATGCACACATTTTTGCTAATTTATATGACGATATAATGTTAGGTGCTTGAGCGTTTTTTGATATATTTCTTGTTTTGATATCAATAATACTGAAGTTCCCTTCTTTGTGCCATAGGATGTCTGCTGTATCATTTTGTTTTTCAGCAAAAGGATTATCAATATCCCATTCTTTTGTTGCTTTATCACCTCTACTAAGCAGGAATAATGCTACTGGCGAATCAAATAATGCATATCTGTCCTCGACAGTTATTGTGCATGGATTTTTTCTGTATAGGTCGTTTAGAAATTCATATTGTTTGTAAATGTTTGTCGGATAATTGTCTTTTAATAATTTGTAAGCAAGTTTCTCGAATGGTTCACCGGCTGCGTGCCCCGATAGAGTTCCTGCATCTTTTTTGTTCGGACGCTCCACTTTTTTATCCTTTAATAAGGATATCAATTCAAGATAATTGTCTTTTGTCATACAAATAAATAATCGAATTGCTTATTAATTTCATTTAAATATTTATCACTTTTTGTCTGAATATATTGCTGTAAAGACGTTGTAATAATGTTATGTGCCTCAACTTCTTTAGGATCTTCCCAATTGATTTTTCTATATGGTATGCTAGCAATTGGAGTTTCAGAGAACTCAACTATAGCACCTTTAACGATACCGTTATAACGTAGCCAATTAAAGACTCTATGATCATTTAAATATGCAGTGAGGTATTCTATACTTTCACGACAATGTTTCTTTTTAAGTAAGCACGTTACATCTTGAAGGGGTGAATAGTCGTGACTTGCAAGTACAAATCTGAAATAATTCTTATTGGAGATACGTTCTTTGCAAGGGACCATAATTCTTGGTTCTTTTCTTGAAAACAATTTGAAATTTCTAGGAAATACGAACTCCCAATAGTTCGTGTCCTTGCCATATTTGTAACGTTTATTTAAATCCTCTTTATAAGATATCATATGTCTATACACATTCGGGCATAGCCTTTCGAATTCATCTTCGTTAATAGAATCATTTATAAAGAAGTATCGACTCTCCGACGAATATACGTAGTGTCCTAAGTCTTTTGCTTTTAATACGTTGATAATATGAGACTTCTCATATTCGGTCGTTTCGTCCAATGAGGAGACGTTAAATGCTTTATCTAAGCCGGAAACCATGCCATTTCCAATATCGCAGATATCTCCAATGCGATCTAAGGAGCCTTTAATGAATAAATCTGTTGATTCTTTTCTGCATTTTAGCTCAAATGTGTATAGTTGCTTTTGCTCTTCTTTTGTTGCTAACAACCATCTTTTGCCAGACTCAAATTGTGGAATAATTATTCTTTCAAAACAAGTGTGTGATATTAGTTCTTCATATGACGGCGTATTGGTTTGTTTGTATTTGTATAAAGATATATTTTTAGCTTTATTATTGCTTTTAACATAACGAAAAATTATGAATGACGCACACACGTCCTCAAAAAGATTGGCTTCTTTAAAATGATACATATCTGATATGTATCCATTATTAACCATATACTCTCTTAGAGATTCCGAGTGTGTCGTATTCATCCAATATTCAGTACATATGAATATAAGTTCACCCCCTTCTGTTAATTGCTCAATGCTTTTAAGTATGAATATGTAGTGATAGTCGCAAAGGCTGTTAAAATATTTATTCCATAAATACGATGTTGCTAATTCATCCTTTAATTCCGGTTCTAAATTCTTCCATCTAATATATGGCGGGTTTCCAATGACAACGTCATATGGGTCTAACGGACTACTAATAAAGCTCTGATATTTGATATAATTATATTCGTTGCCAATGCTATTGTCTATTTCATATGCAGAAATGTTTGTAAATCCTTCATTCTCTAAATTTTTTAGGAAAACGCCTTTTCCGCTTGATGGCTCTAATACACGAGCATCTTTATTATGCTGAATTAGATTTACCATAAATTTTGCAATGTCATCTATGGTAAAGTATTGGCCATATTTATTTTTTTTCTTCATAGTAGGTCAATCTGAGCTATTAAAATGCGTACCCAGCAAGATAATTCAATAAATAAATTTAATGTAAAAAGA
Source organism: Bacteroidaceae bacterium (assembly GCA_017462065.1). Lineage (GTDB taxonomy): Bacteria > Bacteroidota > Bacteroidia > Bacteroidales > Bacteroidaceae > HGM04593. The sequence continues at coordinate 18,594 of JAFTRV010000108.1, read as the reverse complement.
AATCTATTCGTTGAATTCTGTAACCATTGCTTAATCTATTACAAATATAAGTATCTATTCTTCCTTTATCAATTATAATTCAAGAATTCCCCTTCTTTTTTCACTTGTTTTAACAAAAGGCGAGCAGATAATTTTAGTCTGCTCGCCTTTTGTTAAAAGACCTTGTTTGAATGTTTCCCACATCTGTTTACTTCAAATTACTCTTGAAGAACTCTGCGATGCGTTCGAACAGGTGGTAGCGTGTGTTCGAGCCGTAGTATATGCTGTGGTTGCTGTCGGTGTATAGCGCTGTCTCGAACTTCTTGTTTGCCTGTGTCAATGCGTGTATGTAACGTATCATGTTACGCAGGTGCACGTTGTCGTCGGCTGTGCCGTGGACAAGCAGCAGGTTGCCGTTGAGCTTCTTCGCATTGACAATCGCCGAGCCTGCGTCGTATCCCTCTTTGTTCTCCTTTGGAGTACGCATGTAACGCTCGGTGTATATGGTGTCGTAGAAACGCCAGTCTGTGGGAGCGGCTACAGCCACGCCGGCCTTGAAAACTGCGTCGTCCTGGCTCATTGACATTATGGTGTTGTAGCCGCCAAAGCTCCAGCCCCATATGCCAATGTTCTCTTTATCGACATAGGGCAGCGTGCCTAAATGCTTCGCTGCTTCTACCTGGTCGGCGGGCTCGTACTTGCCTATGTTAAGATAGGTGCATTTGCCGAACTCCGTTCCGCGTCCGCCTGTTCCGCGTCCGTCCACGCATACCATGATGAAGCCTTCGCATGCCATGTAGCTCTCGAACATGGCGTTGCCGTAGTTTCCTGTGTACCAGTTGTCGGTTACCTGCTGTGAATAGGGGCCGCTGTACTGGAACATTACGACGGGGTACTTCTTGCTTGCGTCAAAATCGTGCGGCTTAATCATCCAGCCGTTAAGCTCTACGCCGTCGCTTGTGGTAAAGGTGAAGAACTCCTTTGACGGCATGTCGAACTCGGCGAGCCTCTCTTTGAGGCTGCTGTTGTCGATAAGGCTCTTTATCACTTTGCCGTTGCTGTCGTTAGTGGTGACCACATGCGGGGTCTGCATGCTTGAATAGGTGTTTATAAAGTACTTCATGCCGTTGCTGAAGACTGCCTTGTTTGTGCCGTCAGCAGCTGTAAGCCTTGTCTTCTTGCCTTTTGCGTTTACCTTGTATATGCTTTCGCACAATGGCGAGCCTTCGTTGCTCGAGTAGTAGTATTCGTTCTTCTTGCTGTTCCAGCCATAGAAGCCTTTTACCTCGAATTCGCCTTTGGTGATGGGGCGTACGAGCTCGCCGTTAAGGGTGTAGAGGTAAAGGTGGTTGTATCCGCTGCGTTCGCTCTGAAAAACGATGTGCTTGTCAAGGAAGTGTATTCCTGTGTATGTCTGTTCGTTCAGGTATGTGTCGCTCTCTTCACGCAGAATAGTCCTGCTCACGCCCGAAAGAGGGTTTACCGCCTGTATCTCCAGCACGCTCTGGTGGCGGTTGAGCGTAAGCACCGCAAGCATCTCAGGGTTCTTAGTGAACTTGATGCGGGGGATGTAGCCATCCTCGGGGATGTTCACGTCGAGCTTGCGTGTCACTCTGCTCTTTATGTCGAACGAGTGAACCGAAATCTTTGAGTTAGCTGCGCCCGCAACAGGGTACTTGAAGCTGTAAGGCGCGCAGAATGCGTCGTAGTCGCCGCTGTTGCTGCCTGTGGTGAACATAGGCATGTCGTACATCATCACGTCGCTCTCGTCGTACTTGATGTATGCTATGACCTTGCTGTCGGCGCTGAAGTCGTACGAGCAGTTGTTGGCGAACTCCTCCTCATTGACCCAGTCGGGTATGCCGTTGATTATCTTGCCATACTCTCCGTCGGTCGTCACTCGTGACTCGGCATTGCCGAAGAGCAGCTTTACAAGGTATATGTCGTTGTTGCGTACGAACGCTATCATTGTGCCGTCGGGCGAGAACTTGGGCACTTGCTGGGCACCGTTCTCCGACAGACGCTCCGCCTTGTTGTTGTTGCGGTTGAAGATGTAGTGCTCGGCCGTGTACGAGTTGCGGTATATGCCTTTTGTGCCTGTCTGCAACAATATGAGCTTCTCGTCGGGCGAGAACTGATAGCCGTCGATGCGCTTAAGGTCGAAGCCGCGCGCTGTAGCTGCGTCGAAGAGCGTGTCTACAATCTCTCCATTCTTGAACGAGCCTTTCAGAATCATGCTGCGGTCGTCGCTCATGCGGGCGAAGTGTTCTCCGTCGGCCATAGGCTTGATAGCCGCATAGGTCTGCGGCCAGTAGCCGCCGTACATCACGTCGTGCAGTGTGACTTTCTTTCCTGCGAGCAGGGTAGCGGTCATCGTCATTGCTACGAAAAATGAAAATAGATGTTTCATATTAATAGTATTTTAATTTATTGTTCCTGTCGTTACTCCTTGTACCACGATGCGTACATTATATAGTCGTTTGCAATACGCTCGACAATATCTTTCTGCTGTTCCTTGCTTACCTCTTTAATCTTCTTCGCAGGCACGCCTGCGTATATGTAGCCGCCCTCGACACGCATGCCCGACGTTACAAGCGCATTGGCCGCCACGATGGCTCCGCTCTCTACTACGGCGTTGTCGAGAATGGTCGCTCCCATGCCGATGAGGCAGTTGTCCTCGAGCGTGGCTCCATGCACCGTAGCGTTGTGCCCTATGGATACGTTGTCGCCGATGAGTGTCTTCGAACGCCGGTAGAGCGTGTGAATAACCGCTCCGTCCTGTATGTTCACGTTATTGCCTACGGTTATTGTATTGACGTCGCCGCGCAGCACCGTGCCGTACCATATCGAGCAGTTGTCGCCTATGGCGACATCGCCTATCACTGCGGCTGTCTCGGCAATGAAACAGTCCTTGCCTATCTTAGGGGTGAAGCCTCTTACCTCTTTTATAATGGCCATGTCGTTTTGCCTTTATTCCTTGTTATTCTGTGGCGGAACGTTCTTTTCGGCAGGCTTGCCGCCCCTTCCGTGACGGCGGAAGTTACGGCGGCGTCCATGCTTCTTCTGCTCCTGCTTCTCGCCGGCTGCGTTCTGCGGGGCGGCGCTGTTCTCGTTTCTTCTGTTTTCTCTTTTTCCCTCTCTCTTTCCGCGAGGCTTCCCAGCTCCTGCCCTACGCTTGTCATTGCCGCCTCTGCCTCTGCGGTTGTCTCTTTTGCCGTTTCGCTTGTTGTCGGCCTTCTTGTTGGGCATGTATGCGGGCGCCTTGCCAAGCTCGGCGGGAACATCGAGCTTGGGCACCTCCTGCTCTATGAAATCCTCTATTCGCTTAAAGAACGCCTGGTCCTCCTCCGACACGAATGTTATCGCACGGCCTTTGGTGCCCGCACGTGCGGTACGGCCGATGCGGTGTATGTAGTCGTCGCAATCACGGGGCACGTCGTAGTTTATGACAATGCGTATGTCGTCAATGTCTATTCCTCGTGCCAGAATGTCGGTTGCCACAATAATGTCTATCTTGCGGCTCTTGTAGAGGTACATTATCTCGTCACGCTCGCTCTGGCCGAGGTCGCTGTGCATCTCGCCAACATTGAACCCTTGTTTCTTGAGCATGAGCGATATCTCTTTCACCTTTGTCTTGCGTGATGCGAAGAGTATCACACGCTCGCAGCTCTCGTTCTTGAATATATCCTTTATTATTCCCGGCTTCTGTCCTTCGTGGCATACGTAGGCCTGCTGAGTTATTCCGTCGGCAGGCTTTGCGAGCGCCAACGTGACCTGAACGGGGTTGTCAAGGATGTCTGCCGCAAGCTTTCTTATCTCTTCGGGCATGGTGGCCGAGAAGAGCATTGTCTGTCTCTTCTTTGGCAGCTGCTTGGCTATGGTCATGATGTCGTTGTAGAATCCCATGTCAAGCATGCGGTCGGCCTCGTCAAGGATGAAGAACGATACTTTTGAAAGGTCGATATTGCCGAGGTTTATATGGCTTATGAGCCTTCCCGGCGTAGCGACTATAATGTCGGCTCCCTTTGCCATGCCTCGCAGCTCCTGTTCATAGCGCTGGCCGTCGTTGCCGCCGTAGACGGCTACGCCCGACACTGGCATGAAGTACGTGAAGCCCTCGAGTTGCCGGTCTATCTGCTGGGCGAGCTCGCGCGTAGGCGCCATTATGACGCAGTTTATAGACTCTTCTGGGTATCCTCCGCGGCATAGCTTGTTAAGCACGGGCAACAGGTACGCTGCGGTCTTGCCTGTTCCTGTCTGCGCCACGCCAATGAGGTCGCGGCCGTCGAGCAGGGGCTGTATTGTCTGTTCTTGTATCGGTGTGCATGTCTCGAAACGCATAGCGTCGAGAGCGTCAAGAACTTCGTCTTCAAAATCAAAATCTGTAAAATACATCTTATCTTGGTGCTTTTCGATAAAGGACTATTGCCAATATCGTGTAAATGATATTAGGTAACCAAACTGCGAGGGCTACAGGCATGTGGTCGGCAAACGCCGATGATATTGTCTGGAACAATATGTACGAGAAGCTCAGTCCGAGCCCTATTCCCAACGATAGCCCCATGCCGCCTTTTCTCTTTCGTGACGACAGCGACACGCCTATTATGGTCATGATGAAGGCTGCGAACGACATTGCTATGCGTTTGTGGTATTCAATCTCGAAGGGCCTTATGTTGGCAAGCCCTCGTGCCTGTTGCTTGTCTATGTATACGCTCAGCTCGGGGCTGGTCATCGTCTCCTCCTCGCCGTCCGATATAAGAAAGTCGGCAGGCTCAAAGGGCAGTACGGTGTCGAGCGGCTCGCGCCTGCTCTCACGTATTATCTCCTTGTCGTCCTTGAGGTCTCTTATGAGCCAGCGGCGGGCTGTCCATGTGTGAGGCCTTTCGGGGTCGTATGTTATCGTGGCGGCTTCCATGTGCGAAACGAGCTTTTTCTCCTCGAAGGTGTCGAGCATGAAACGCCAGCCCATGTTGTTGCGGCTCTCGAAACGCTCTATGAACGCAATGGTGTTGTCGTCGATTTTCAGCTGTATGTTGCTTCCCGACTCAACTTTCCTCACTTTGTTGTGCTTCTGCTCGAAGCTGAGCCTTGTGGCGTTGCCGTTCGGAATGATATATGCGCTGAGTACGAATGTCATGAGCGCTATCACTCCCGCCGACAGCATGTAGGGCTTGACGAGCCTCCTGAAGCTGACTCCCGATGCGAGCATTGCGATTATCTCGGAATTATCGGCGAGCTTTGACGTGAAGTATATCACCGAAATGAACACGAACAGTGCGCTGAATGTGTTGGCGTCGTAGGGCGCGAGGTTCAGGTAGTAGTCGAATATTATTTCGTGAGCGGTGGCGTTGGAATTGACGAACTTGTCTATCTTCTCATTGTAGTCGAAGACCACAATGATGACGATGATAAGGGCCAGCGAAAAGAAGTACGTTCCGAGAAACTTCTTTATAATGTACCGGTCCAACCGTTTCAGTTTAAGATATTCAAGCCACTTCATCGTAACTGTTCCTGTCGTTGTTCTCTTTTGCGTTTCTTGTTTACAGTCGGCGCGTGACCTCTTCGAGCATCTGCTTTTTCCATGCTGCGTAGTTGTCGGTAAGTATATGCTTGCGTGCCTCCTGTGTCAGCCATACGTAGAATGCGAGGTTGTGTATCGACGCAATCTCCAAGGCGAGCAGTTCCTGAGCGATGAACAGGTGGCGAAGGTATGCCTTGCTGTAGAGGGTGTCCACGAACGACGCTCCGTCTTCCTCGATAGGGGAGAAGTCGTGCTTCCACTTCTCGTTCCTCATGTTCATGATGCCGTGCTTGGTGAAGAGCATGGCGTTGCGTCCGTTGCGTGTAGGCATCACGCAGTCGAACATGTCCACGCCGCGCTCTATTCCTTCGAGTATGTTCGCAGGCGTTCCCACTCCCATGAGATAGCGTGGCTTGTCGGTAGGCAGTATCTCGTTCACGACCTCAATCATCTCGTACATCTTCTCGGCTGGCTCGCCTACAGCGAGCCCGCCAATGGCGTTGCCTGCTGCCTCCTTCGATGCGATGAACTCCGCCGAGCGGCGACGCAGGTCGGGGTACACGCAGCCCTGGACAATGGGGAACAGCTGCTGCTCGTATCCGTAGAGAGGCTCGGTCTCCGAGAGCCTTCCTATGCACCTATCGAGCCAACGGTGCGTTCTCTCCATAGACTTCTTCGCATAATCGTAGTCGGCAGTTCCGGGGGTGCACTCGTCGAACGCCATGATGATGTCGGCGCCTATGCTGCGTTCAATGTCCATTACTCTTTCGGGAGAGAAAAAGTGCTTTGAGCCGTCGATGTGCGAGCGGAACTCCACGCCCTCTTCGCTCATCTTTCTTATATCTTTCAGCGAGAATACCTGAAAGCCGCCGCTGTCGGTCAGTATCGGGCGGTCCCACATGTTGAACTTGTGCAGTCCTCCTGCCTTTTCAAGGGTGTCGAGCCCGGGACGCAGGTAAAGGTGGTAGGTGTTGCCCAATATTATCTGTGCCTTGATGTCGTCTTTCAGGTGGGGTATCTGCACGCCCTTTACCGAGCCTACAGTGCCCACAGGCATGAATATCGGTGTCTGTATCTCTCCGTGGTCGGTCTTCAGCACTCCTGCGCGCGCCTTGCTGCCGCTGTCGGTATGTAGTAATTCGAATTTCACGGTTATGCCATAAAGTTAATAGGGTTATTGACTCTCTCGTCGAGAAGCGCAATGTCGAGCACCTCTTTCATGTCGGTCACATAGTGGAACGTGAGTCCCTGAACATACATTTCGGGTATTATCTCGATGTTGCGTCTGTTCTCCTCGCATATGACAATCTCTTTTATGCCTGCACGCTTGGCAGCGAGAATCTTCTCTTTTATTCCGCCTACGGGAAGCACTTTGCCTCTCAGTGTAATCTCTCCTGTCATCGCCAGGTTCTGCTTTACCTTACGCTGCGTGAGCGCCGAGGCGAGCGCCGTCACCATTGTTATGCCCGCCGACGGGCCGTCTTTAGGCGTGGCTCCTTCGGGGACGTGGATATGTATGTTCCACTTCTCGAACACTTCGTAGGGGATGCCGAGCTCTGCGGCGTGGGCCTTTACATATTCTACGGCCAGGGTCGCCGACTCCTTCATCACGTCGCCGAGGTTGCCTGTCAGCGTGAGCTTCTCGCCCTTGCCTCGGCTGACGCTTGTCTCGACGAAGAGTATCTCGCCGCCGGCGCTTGTCCATGCCAAGCCTGTGACTACGCCTGCGTAGTCGTTGCCCTGGTACTTGTCACGCGAGAACTCTTTGACGCCGAGCAACGACGCAAGGTCGTCCGGCTTTACGGTGCCGAACTCGAACTTGCTGTCGAGGGCTTTGCTGCATGCGAGGCGGCGGAATACCTTTCCTATTTTCTTTTCAAGGGCTCTAACTCCCGACTCTCGGGTGTAGTCCTCTATAATGGCTTCAATGGCTGCCTTGCTTATGTTCGCCTTGGAGCTGCTGATGCCGTTGGCCTCTTTCTCCTTAGGAATGAGGTGGCGACGGGCAATCTCGACCTTCTCTTCGGTGAGGTAGCCGTTTACCTCGATAAGCTCCATGCGGTCGAGCAGTGGCGCGGGTATTCCCGAAAGGCTGTTCGCCGTGGCTATGAACATTACCTTAGAAAGGTCGTAATCGACATCGAGGAAATTGTCGTGGAAGGTGTTGTTCTGCTCAGGGTCAAGCACCTCGAGCAGTGCTGCCGACGGGTCGCCCTGCATCGAGATGCGGCCAACCTTGTCAATCTCGTCAAGTATGGATACCGGGTTGTCGCTTCCTGCCTTAGCTATGCTCTTGATGATGCGTCCCGGCATTGCGCCTATGTATGTCTTGCGGTGTCCTCGTATCTCCGACTCGTCATGCACGCCGCCGAGCGACATGCGTATGTAATTCCTTTTCAGGGCTTTGGCTATGGACTTGCCCAATGATGTCTTTCCTACACCCGGAGGGCCGTAAAGGCATATGATGGGCGAACGCAGGTCGCCTCGCATCTTCATCACGGCAAGGTGTTCCAGGATTCTCTCCTTCACCTTGTCAAGCCCGTAGTGGTCACGGTCAAGGGTCTTGCGGGCGTTGGCAATGTTAAGGTTGTCTTTGGTGTATTCGCCCCAGGGGAGGCTCACGAGCGTCTGCAAATATGTGAGCTGCACATGATAGTCGGGCGACTGGCTGTTTATGCGGCTGAGCTTCTGAAGCTCCTTGCCAAAGATGTCGCTAATCTCTTTGGGCCAGCTCTTGTTCGCCGCCTTCTCTTTCAGCTCTTTGGCTTCCTGCTCCTGAGGAGTCTCGCCCAGTTCCTCCTGGATGTTCTTCATCTTCATTTGCAGGTAGTATTCGCGCTGCTGCTTGTTCAGCTCGTTGTGGGTCTTGTTCCTTATCTTCTCGTTGAGCTCGGCGAACTGTATCTCACGGTCGAGTATCTTCATCAAAAGGAACGCCCTCTCCTTTACCGAACTTGTGTTGAATATCTCCAGCCTCTCCTCGTGGGAAATCTTTATGTTCGCCGAAAGGAAGTTCACGAGTATCTGCTCGTTGTCAATGTTGGGTACGGTGAACTTTATGTTATTGTTGTTATTGTACCCTGCTATTTTCATTGCAATGTCCTTGCAGTTCTCGAGCAGGCTCATGAATTCCGCATCCATAGGGTATTCGACCTCCTGCACCTCCTCGACATTGCCTTTGTGATAGGGGGCGAACTGCGTTATCTCCTTGAGGCTGATTTTCTGATAGCCCTGGAGAATGGCGGTGCGTGAGCCGTCGGGCAGCTTGAACGATTTAATAATCTTCGCTACCGTGCCTACGTTATGAAGGTCGTCGATGTCGGGTACCTCAATGTTCGGGTCTTTCTGGCAGAACACGCCTATGCAGCCGTTGTTCTCCATTGCATCGACAAGGTTGAGCGATGAGCTGCGTCCTATTGAAACGGGGAGCAGCGTGCAGGGGAACAGCAGCATATTGCGTAACGGCAATATCGGAAGGCCCTCTTTTTTGAAATTGGTCTTTGGAGAAAGGGCATGCCCCTCTTGAATATCTGTTATTATGGAAAAATTGCTGTCATCAATGTCATGTTCCTCCATGAATAGCTCTATCTCTTTTTTTTCTTCCTCTTCCATTCTTTTTCTCTTTTGTTTGGTTGGCCGCCTTGCTCTTTGCCCTATGAATGCGTCGTTGTCTGCGGCAAGGCGGTTGCAAGTTGCAAAGTTATCATTTTTTGGCGATTAAAGGAAGTTTTTATTATGATATATTATTTATTATTATTAATAAGTGTTGGCGGGGAGTTCTATTGCGGGATGTTTTTTGTTTTTGTAAGTCTATTTAACATATCATAAGTGCCTCGTCTCGTTAATAAGTCGTAAATTCGCAATATGCGTATGCTCTTTGAAGAGAGCTGAGCATGAGGCCTCAAATCCAAATATTCGTTGTTGTGGCAAAAAAGAGTATTCTGTTCATAATAAATCCTAAGTCGGGCGTTCAAAGCAAGAGAAGGCTGCCCGAGCTTATAGACAAGCATATCGACCGCAGTCGTTATGACTATGCCGTTGAGTTTACCTCATATGCGGGCCATGCTTCGGAGATAGCCTCTAAGGCGGCTGCCGACGGTGTGTACGCTGCGGTAGCTGTTGGCGGTGACGGCACGGTGAACGAGGTGGCATGCGGAATTGTGCATACAGGCACCTCGCTCGGAGTCATACCATGCGGGTCGGGCAACGGATTCGCCCGGCATCTGGGAATTCCCGTCGATGCCAAAGGGGCTATCGACTTTATAAACAGGGCAGAGCCTATGGCGGTGGATTACGGCAAGATAAACGGCAAGTCGTTCTTCTGCTCGTGCGGTGTCGGCTTCGACGCTCTTGTAAGCAGCGATTTCGCAAGGGCCGGCAGCCGAGGGCCGGTTACATACGTGCAAAAGGCTCTCGCCGATTGGGTCGATTACATGCCCGAACTGTATGAGGTACAGACTGCATACTCGAATAGAGAGTACAAGGCTTTTCTTATAGCTTGCGGCAATGCGTCGCAGTACGGCAATAATGCCTACATAGCCCCCTACGCCTCAATGCGTGACGGCATGCTGAGCGTGTCGGTGCTGCTGCCTTTCACGACATTGGAAGTGCCGCATGTGGCAGCTCAGCTCTTCTCTAACACTCTTTCCGAAAACAGTCACATGGTAACGCTGAATACTCCACGGCTCACAATAAGAAGAGCGTCGGCGGGGCCGGCGCATTATGACGGCGAGCCGGTAATCATGGACAAGGAACTGAATATTGAGGCTGTTCCGGGCGGGCTCATGGTGCTTTCTTGCCCCGGGTGGGACGGCACGTGCGAGCCTGTGCCTTTGTATAGGCAGCTTTTGGATGCGGTAATGGGTAACGTTTAACGTTTAACGATTAACGATGAACGATGAACGATGAACGTTTAACGATGAACGATGAACGTTTAACGATTAACGTTTAACGATTAACGATGAGCGATTAACGATGATGCGATGAGGGTTTGGAGTTTAGGGTTGAGAGTTGAAAGTTGAGGGTTGTGGGTTGAGAGTAACGTTTAACGATTAACGTTTAACGATTAATGATGAACGTTTAACGAGGCTATTAATGACAAGGCAATTAATAACTTGAGGGTTGTTGAAAATACTTTACAATTATTCAATCTTCAGATAGAAGTCCCTAAGAATGCGTTTCGCTTCTTCGCTGTATTCCCCGGGGCTGTTTTCAAGGACTAATGTGTCGGTGACTGCCGGGCCGCATGAGTGCTTGGCAAATTCTATCATCACTCTTTTAGGCTGTTTCTTTGGCGTTGTCTTGACGAATGTTATCCGCTTGGCGTAAAAGCCGCTTTCTGTTGCCGAACGCTGCCATTCGTCCATTATGTCACAAGGGATTATGATTGAAACCTTTGCCTCGTCCGTGGATAATGACGAGCATCTGGCAAAGAATTCCGAACTGCTGAGGCTGTCGCTGTGGCGTGCCAGAGTCCTCGACGTGTCGTCGCACTTCAGGCTGTTCACAAAATAGGGCGGGTTGCTCACTATTGTGTCGTACAATGCGTCGGCTTCGTAAGAAAGCATGTCGCAGTTTATTATCCTTATTCTCTCTCTCCATAAAGAATTATTTACATTCTCTATGGCTTGGAGCGATGCCTCGCTGTCTATCTCAATGCCTGTGACCGCCGCATCGCATCTCTGTGCCGCCATCAACGATATAAGCCCGCTGCCGCAACCGATGTCGAGAATGTTCCTGCTCCCGGAGACGTCGAACCAGCCGCCGAGCAGGCAGCCGTCGGTGCCTACCTTCATGGCGCATCCGTCCTGGAATATCGTAAACTGCTTGAACTTGAAATAGTTGTTGGACATCGGCTTTCGATTTTTGCTTTGCGAAATTACTTATTACTTCCTTAATTGGCAAACAATTTCGGCAATTATGCCCACAATCTGCTGTCTGTTTCTTATTTTTTATTATTTTCGCAAATCTTAAAGAAAATATAGAAAACGATTAAACGATAAATGGTATGAAACAGGAAAACGAAAAACAGACAGGACTGCCCGAAAATGCGTTCCGTCCATTGAATGAGGGCGAGGAGTACCGCCCGTTGATGTCCCCCGATAAGGCTTATCCCGAAGTCAATTTCTGGTCGGTCTCATGGGGCATAATAATGGCTGTAATATTCTCGGCCGCAGCCGCATACCTCGGTCTTAAGGTGGGTCAGGTGTTCGAGGCCGCTATACCTATAGCCATTATTGCGGTAGGCGTATCTACTGTGGCGAAAAGAAAGAACGCTCTGGGCGAGAATGTCATCATACAGTCTATCGGCGCTTGCTCGGGCGTGATAGTGGCTGGCGCTATATTCACTCTGCCGGCGCTTTACATACTGCAGAGCAAGTATCCCGAAATGACAGTCAATTTCATGCAGATGTTCATCAGCTCTCTTCTCGGCGGCATACTCGGAATCCTATTCCTTATACCTTTCCGTAAGTATTTCGTTAAGGAGAAGCATGGGGAATATCCTTTCCCCGAGGCTACGGCAAGCACGCAGGTGCTTGTGTCGGGCGAGAAGGGCGGCAGCCAGGCGAAGCCTCTTCTCATTGCGGCGATAATCGGCGGCTTGTACGACTTTATCGTCGCTACGTTCGGCTGGTGGAACGAGAATGTGACTACACGTATATGCTCATGGGGCGAACTGCTTGCCGACAAGGCAAAGCTGGTGCTGAAGATAAACACCGGGGCTGCCGTGCTTGGCTTAGGATGCATCATTGGCCTCAAATATGCCGCTATAATATGCGCTGGCTCGCTTGCGGTGTGGCTGCTTATAATACCCGGCATGAGCCTCGTGTTCGGCGATACGGTACTCAACGCATGGAACCCTGCGATTACTGAAACGGTAGGACAGATGTCACCTGAGCTTATTTTCAAGGAGTATGCGAAGAGCATCGGCATCGGCGGCATCGCCATGGCGGGCGTCATAGGCATCTTCAGGTCCTGGGGCATAATAAAGAGCGCTGTAGGGCTGGCCTCACGCGAGTTCAAGGGCAATAAGGGCGGCGAGGCTGTCAGACGTACCGACAAGGACCTGTCGATGAAGGTCGTGATCTTCGGCTCTGTATTCACTCTGCTGATGGTGCTTGCGTTCTTCGTGTTCGATGTCATGCAAGGCAATATTCTGCATAGCGTGGTGGCGGTTGTCCTTGTTGCGGTAATTTCGTTCCTCTTTACTACTGTCGCAGCCAACGCCATTGCTATCGTAGGCTCTAACCCTGTATCGGGAATGACGCTCATGACTCTTATCCTCGCCTCTGTGGTGATGGTCGCTGTGGGCCTGAAAGGCGCTTCGGGCATGGTGGCGGCGCTTATCATGGGCGGCGTGGTGTGTACGGCGCTCTCTATGGCGGGCGGCTTCATTACCGACCTCAAGATTGGCTACTGGCTCGGCAGCACACCGGCAAAGCAGCAGACATGGAAATTCCTCGGAACGCTCGTCTCTGCGGTAACGGTAGCAGGAGTGATAATGATATTGAACAAGACATACGGCTTTACAAGCGGCGACCTCGCCGCTCCGCAGGCGAACGCCATGGCTGCCGTTATCGACCCGCTCATGAACGGAGTAGGGGCTCCCTGGCTTCTTTATGGAATAGGCGCCGTGCTTGCTCTGGCACTGACATTGCTTAAGGTGCCGGCTCTTCCCTTTGCGCTCGGCATGTTCATACCGCTCGAGCTCAACTTGCCTCTGCTCGTCGGCGGCGCTATAAACTGGTATGTCACATCACGCAGCAAAGACAGCGAAATAAACAATCAGCGTGGCGAGAAGTGTACCCTGCTTGCGTCGGGATTCATCGCCGGCGGCGCATTGATGGGTGTCGTCAGCGCAGCGATGCGTTTCGGCGGCATAAACGTGATAAACAATGCATGGCTTGAGAACCCGCTGAGCGAGGTCGCCGCTTTGGCTGCGTACGCTCTTCTTATCGTTTACCTCATCAAAGCAAGCATGAGAGTAACGTTGAACGAGTAAAGTTGAGAGTTTAGAGTTTAAAGTTGAGAGAATGTTGGCGGCATTCGCTATCGCCAACAGATTAACGAGTAAAGTTGAGAGTTTAGGGTTTAGAGTTGAGAGAATGTTGGCGGCATTCGCTATCGCCAACAGATTAACGATGAGCGATTAACGAGTAACGATTAAAGTTGAGAGTTTAGGGTTTAGAGTTGAGAGAATGTTGGTGGCATTCGCTATCGCCAACAGATTAACGATGAACGATTAACGAGTAACGTTTAACGATTATGCATTGCCCCCCAAAGTTTGGAAAAGACTTTGGGGGGCAATGATGCTATCTTGAGCCATGAAAACATGTGCTCTGTTCTCTGTACTCTGTTATTCAGTTATTTCTATTATCGGCGTCTCTACAACCTTTGCCGGCAAGAGCTCGCCCTTTATATATATCTTTGTCATCTCGTTCTCGGCATTGCTGTGTATCGTTATGCTTGAACGGAACTTGCGTGGAGATTTTCCCTCACCGTTGTATGTCACGAATATGGTGTCGCTGCTGCCCGGAGCTATTGCATGGGTAGGGTACTTGTTGCTTGTGCATGAGCAGGTGGGGATAATCTGGTGTATGTAAAGGTTGGCGTCGCCTGTGTTCTTGAATATGAACTGGCAATGGCGTACAGGGTCTTCCTGCCCGAACTTGCCGAGGTCAATAGTTGTCTTCTCGAACTGTATTTTCGCTTTCTTGTCGTTCTGTGCGTCGGCTGTTGTAATGAGTAGGGCCGCAGCAAACAGCAATACTATTGTTTTTTTCATTGTTCTCTGTTTGAATTCGATGCAAAGTTACGTCATTTGACGTGAAATATATACGATTATATCTTTTTTAACCTCTTTTGACCTGCTTGACGCCTTTTATGCCCTCAATCTTGGCAATCAGCTTGTTCAGCTTTATCCTGTCGTTGATGAGCAGGCTTAGCGTTCCCGAGAACAGGGTGTCGTGCGACTCGATGTTTATGCCTCGCATCATTACTCCCTTCTCTTGTGAAATCAACGAGGTTATGTTGTTCACGATGCTTATGTCGTCATGCCCTACAATGCGCAGTGTCACAGGGAACAGGTTGCTCTGGTTGTCCATGTCGCTCCAGCGCGCCTCTATCACACGGTAGGGGTAGCGCTCCTGCAGCTGCCTGGCGTTGGTGCAGTCCTTGCGGTGAATGGATATTCCGCCGTTGATGGTCACGAAACCGAATATCTCGTCACCGAATATGGGGTTGCAACATTTCGACAGCTTGTAATCGACGCCTTTGAGGTTACGCTCAATGACAAGCACGTCCGAAGAGTCTTTCGACTCCTTCTCGCTGATGAATGTGAACTCGTCGGCGCTGCGGGGCTGGTCGCCGTTCTCGCTCTCGGGGTTTGTCAAGGCCTGGTATCTCTTCAGTATGTCGGCAATGTCAATAATCCCCTCGGCTACGTTCTGGTAGAAGTCGGTCAGACGCTTGAAGCCCATCTTGCGTATCAGGTGGTCCATTACGGACTCATCAAACTCAATCTTGTGGTTCTTGAGCTTGCGTACTACGGTCTCGCGGCCCATGTCGGCCTGCTTGGCGCTTATTTCCTTCAATGCCTGGCGTATCTTGCTGCGGGCACGTCCTGTGCGGGCGATGTTGAGCCATGCCTGCTTGGGCGACTGGCTGTTCGATGTTATAATCTCGACCTGGTCGCCGTTGTTCAGCGTGTGGCGGATAGGAACGTTGCGTCCGTTCACGAGCGCGCCCGTGCATTTGCAGCCTAAGCCAGTGTGTATGGAGAAGGCGAAGTCGAGGATGGTCGCTCCTTTGGCAAGACGGTATAGGTCGCCTTTGGGGGTGAATATGAAAATCTCGTCCTTGTAAAGCTCCATCTTGAACTTGCTTTCTGTAGCGCTCTCCTCGCTGATGTTCTCGAGCGTGTCACGAATTGACGCAAGCAGGTTGTCAAGCCCCTTCTCGCTTCCTATTCCCTTGTAGCGCCAGTGCGCCGCCAGGCCATGCTCGGCAACGGCGTCCATGCGCTCTGTGCGTATCTGCACCTCGACCCAACGTCCCTCGGGGCCCATGACAGTGGTGTGCAGCGACTCGTAGCCGTTGCTCTTGGGCACTGACAGCCAGTCACGCAAGCGGTGCGGGTTGGGGGTGTACATGTCGGCAACAATGGAGTATACCTGCCAGCATTCGCTCTTTTCGTTCTTCGGCTCGCTGTCGATGATTATTCTTATGGCGAAGAGGTCGTATATCTGCTCGAACGGGCGTTGCTGCTTCTTCATCTTCTGCCATATCGAGTTGATTGACTTAGTGCGTCCCTTGATGCGGAACTTTATGTGCGGCATCATTTTCAGCTGTCGCTCGATAGGCTTTATGAACGATGCTATGTAATCCTCGCGTGAAGCAGCCGTCTCTTCGAGCTTGCGGCTCAGCTCGGCATATATCTCTGTCTCGGTGTATCGCAACGCCAGGTCTTCCATCTCGGACTTCAGCTTGTAGAAACCGAGCTTGTGGGCAAGCGGTATGTAAAGAGTGGACGCTTCGTGCGCCACGAGCTTGCGAGCGTCGGTGTCGTTTGAGTCGAAAAGCCCTCTGAGCATTACCAGGCGGCTCGCAATCATAATGAGTATGACACGCATGTCGTTGGTGAAGGAGAGCAGCAGGTTGCGGAAATTCTCCGACTCAATCGTCGGGCTCTTGGCATACAAGGAGTTGATTTGCATCAGGTTGCAGAGAATCTTGGTGACGTTCTCGCCGAACAGCTCCTTGACCTCGTCGATGGTGGCCGTTCCTGCCTGTATGCAGCGGTTGAGCAGTATGCTCATTATAATCTCATTCTGGAAACCTATCTCCTGGCCCACCAGAACGGCTGTCTGCATGTCCGTGACGATAGGGTTGAAGCCGAGCGTGTCTCTTGTTATCTTGCCTTCGGCTATGGCGAGAGCGTTGCGCTCCTTGACATATCTGTACGCTGCGGCGAGTCCCTTGTCGCCGGCATTGCTTATCAGAACTTTTGCTAAATCAACAATAGCCCTTTTCTCTTCATCGGTATGTATCAAAAGTCCGTTCATCATTCTCTTTCTTGTCGTTTTATGTTGCGAAGTTAATTTTTCTATTTTAAAAATCTGCATTTTTTTGCCATTTATAGAAATTATTTCTATTTTCGCCTTTAACAAAAAGAAACAACTTTATAAAACGACCGTTATGATAAGCAAGGCTGACCAATTGCTATTGAGCAAGAAAGGTATTTCGGCAGAACAGGTTGCCGAACAGTTGAAAACATTCAAGACAGGTTTTCCTTTTCTTGAGTTAGAGGACGCCGCAACAATAGGCAAGGGTGTCCTTAATCCCGGGGAAAAGGAGATTGGCGAGTATCTGGCTTTGTGGGACAGCTATTGTGCCGCAGGAAAGGCTATACTAAAGTTCGTTCCCGCCTCGGGCGCGGCAAGCCGCATGTTCAAGGACCTGTTCTCTTTCCTGAGCGCCGACTATGACGTTCCTACGACTGACTTCGAAAAGAACTTTTTCGCTAATATCGAAAAGTTTGCTTTCTATGGCGACCTCGACGCTACATGCGTGAAGAACAACTCGAAAGGCATTAAGGAGCTCATCGCTGCCGGCGACTACAAAGCCGTGGTGTTCAACCTTCTTGACTTTACAGGAATGAATTACGGCTCATTGCCGAAGGGCCTGCTTAAGTTCCATACATACGACGGCGATGCGCGCACCGCTGCAGAGGAGCATTTCGTCGAGGGTGCCATGTATGCGGCTACCGACGGGGTGGTGAAGCTGCATTTTACGGTGTCGCCTAACCACAAGGCTCTTTTCGAGGAGCTTGTGGCTGAACGCAAGGCATATTATGAGCAGCTGTTCAACGTGAAGTACGACATATCATTCTCGGAGCAGAAGCAGTGTACCGACACTATCGCTGTCGATGCCGACAACGCTCCGTTCCGTGAGAACGGCTCGTTGGTGTTCCGTCCCGGCGGTCACGGCGCTCTGATAGAAAACCTCAACGACATTGACGCCGATGTCATCTTCATAAAGAATATCGACAATGTCGTTCCCGACCGCTTGAAGCCCGACACCGTTACATACAAGAAGCTCCTTGCCGGCATTCTTGTAGAGCGTCAGAAGAGAGCGCATGAGTATATCCGCCTTATCGACGGCGGCAACTGCGGCAAAGAGCAGATTGAAGAGATGGCGGCGTTTCTTGAGAATGACCTGCAGTGCCACAGCAAGGAGGCCGATGCCATGAACGATGAGGAGCTCGTCGCATATCTGCGTGCGAAGTTCAACCGTCCGATGCGTGTATGCGGCATGGTGAAGAACGTCGGCGAGCCCGGCGGCGGCCCGTTCCTCGCATATAACCAGGACGGCACCGTTTCGTTGCAGATTCTTGAAAGCTCGCAGATTGACATGAACAACGGCAGGGCAAAGTCTCTGTTCGAGAACGGAACGCACTTCAACCCCGTAGACCTCGTATGCGCTGTCAAGGACTATAAGGGCGAAAAGTTCAACCTTCCTGAGTATGTGGACAAGAATACGGGCTTCATCTCGCACAAGTCAAAGAACGGACGTGAATTGAAGGCTATGGAGCTTCCCGGTCTCTGGAACGGCGCGATGAGCGACTGGAACACGATATTCGTTGAAGTTCCTCTCGTTACCTTCAACCCGGTAAAGACCGTGAATGACCTTTTGAGAGAGGTGCATCAGTGAGATAACGATTAACGAGGAACGTTTAACGATTAACGAATTAACGATTAACGAATTAACGATTAACGAAGCTATTAACGGGTACTTTAGATGCACTGCCTGCGGCGAAACAGCTTCCGCTCGCAGGCAGTGCATCTCTCATGGGCAAACACACCGGTTTGCCCCTACATTCTCTCGAAGCTTCGCTTTCCTCGTTAATCGTTAGAAATCCACTGCCTACGGCGAAACAGCTTTCGCTCGCAGTGAAAGCTCAAGTAAACTTGGCTTTCGCTTGCTTACTCGCTGTTTTGACTTCGTCGAAACTGCTTCCGTTCGCTGAGTGCGTAAATGAATTTACGCCCGCTTGCTTACTCGCTGTTTTGACTTCGTCGAAACTGCTTCCGTTC
>JAFTRV010000107.1 GCA_017462065.1 Bacteroidaceae bacterium | reverse complement strand
ATGAAAGGATTTGCTGGCAAGCGGCAGCCGGCCGAGGGATGTCGCTTGCGACTCGTGAGCAAAAGGCTGCCGTGACTAATTTTTCCGTGTGACGGGCGTTTTTTGATTACTTTTTCACGAGAGAAAAAGTAATGAGAGAAAAAACGGCTTATTGTAACAACCGGTAGCTTAAGGTTGAGGATTGCGGTAGAATATAAGACGAGCGACAGCGAGGTTTTTGTTTTAACCAAAAAGTTGCTTGGCCCCAGACTTTGCTGGTGAACCCTTTTTTTGTAATAACGATTAACGGGCTGAGCCGCAATTAATGGGGGCTAAGGATAATTAAGGGCGATTAAGGATTTCCGCAACCCAAGCGGTGCCACGTTGCGGCACTACGCTTGACAAGATGCTTCGCTACGTTTCACTTCGCTCAAGCATGACACGCATTGCAAGGGTATTTGTCATTGCATGCGAACGGCAAAGCAATGCCTGTTCTTCTTGAACGAATATTCAACCTTAAAGTCATAATACCCGGCGATGGACTTTACGAGCGCAAGGCCGAGCCCTGTCGAGCCTTTCTTGCCGCCGGTGTAGAAGCGGTCGAACAGCTTGTCGCTGTCGAGCGGCTCTGTGCCGCCGTTGCTTATGCGAAGCACCCCTCTTTCAATGGCTATCTCTATGGTGTCGTTCTCTGCCGTGTGCAGAAAGGCGTTCTTTATAAGGTTGGTGGCCATTGTCGTCGCCAGCGACTCGTTCATGCTCACCACAAAGCTGTCGGGCAGCAGAGCTGTGCATTCGATGCCTTTGTCGCTGTAAATGTCGGAATATACCTCTACTTCGTTTCTTATAATCTCCGTGATGTCGATATCCTTTCTCTCGGGGAACTGACGGTTGTCAATCTTCGACAGCAGCAGCAACGTGCGGTTGAGCTTTACAAGCCGTTGCAACGACTGTCGCATCTTGAACAGCTCGGCGAGCTGCTCTTCGTTCAGCGCTGTGTTGTCTATCAGCCATTCAATACGTGTGCCAAGCACCGCCAACGGTGTCTGCAACTCGTGCGAGGCGTTGCCTATGAACTGTTTCTGCCTCTCCATGTAGCTCTCGGCACGCTTTATGGTGCTGTATGCCGCCAGAGTGAGCTTCTTGAACTCCAACGTGCTGTTGTCCGTGGGCATGCCTTTGGCTCCCTTGCCCGGGGTATACCGGTCTAACCAGCTCAGCAGGGCGTACAAAGGCCTCATGCTGTAGTTGAAAATCATTGTAGTGACAATGAGTATGGTGAGCATAAGCAGCAGGTAGAGTATTATTATATGCAGCATTATGGCTCTTATAAGGTCCTCGCGGTCGAACGTGGGAGTCGATACGGCAAGGCGGTATATTCTGCCCTCCTTGTCGGGGAAGGTCATCGTAAGCTCTCTTGCAGGCTCTGTCTCCTCTTTTTCGGCTATGTATACTCGCTTGTTCTCAAACGTCACTCTCTGTTCGTGTACCGCCGTGGCAGGCAGCAACTCAATGGAGTATGTGTTGTTGCTGCCGTTGCCGGGGCGCGGAAGCTCCTTGCCGGCGAGGGTGCGTCGTATAAGCAGCTCGGCATAATCCTCGAGGCTGTCGTCGGTCTCGTCGTTTATCTCATGTGCCATTGAGAAATAGAACATTACGCCCCACAGTAGCATTATGGGGAACAGGAACAGGGCAAGCCTGATAGTTACACGGTATATTAGTCTCATTCTGCGGCTTCTGTAAATTTGTAGCCAAAGCCGTAAACCGCCTTGATGTTCGTGTCGGCGCCGGCCTCGGCGAGTTTCTTTCTCAGGTTCTTTATCTGTGCGTATATGAATTGGAAGTTATCCGCCATGTCTATGTGGTCGCCCCACACAGCCTCGGCAAGCACCGCTTTGTCAATTATGTGCCCCGGACGCTGCATGAAGTAGAGCAGTATGTCGAACTCCTTCTTCAGCAACAGCACATCCTTGCCGGCTATGGCTATGCGGCGGCTCTGCAGGTCGAGCGTAATGTTGCCCACGCTCATCACGTTATTCACGGCTCCGGCGCCCCGTCGCAGCACGCTCTTTATCCTTGCCGACAGCTCCGCCATGTAAAAGGGCTTGGGCAGGTAGTCGTCGGCGCCCATGTCAAGCCCCTTGATCTTGTCGTCGAGGGAGTCGCGCGCCGAGATTATTATTACCCTGTCGTTCTTGCCTAACGCCTTTATGTGCTCGAGTATCCTCAGCCCGTTGCCGTCGGGCAGCATTATGTCGAGCATTATGCAGTCATACTCGTAGCCGGCAATCTTGTCTTCGGCCTCAAAGCAGTTGGCGGCCGTCTCCACGACATACCCTTCGGCTGTCAGCGAGCGGTGCATTATCTCGCGCAACGACTGGTCGTCTTCAATTATCAACAGTTTCATACCTTCTTGTTTGTGTCAAAAATAAGCGGCAATTATGAAATGAAGCTGAAACGGAACGCTTTTCAATCCTCGACAAGCTCAAAGTCAAGCTGCTTGCGGTCGAGGTTCGCCCTTGTGATGCGTATCCTCACAGGGTCGCCTATGGTGAACTTGCGGCGGTGACGGCGGCCTATGATGCAGTAGTTGGCATCGTCGAACTCGTAATAGTCGTCCTGAAGGGTGCGCATAGGTATCATGCCCTCGCACTTGTTCTCGTTAATCTCGGCATAAAAGCCCCACTCCGTGACGCCGCTTATCACAGCGTCGAACACCTCGCCTACATGCTCGCTCATGAACTCTACCTGCTTGTACTTGATGCTCGCACGCTCGGCATTGGCGGCTACCTGCTCCTGCGCCGAGCAGTGTTCGCACAGGTCCTCGTACTTGCTTTTGCTTACCGTGCGTGCCTCAAGGGTGAGGTAACGGTGCAAGAGACGGTGGACAAGCAGGTCGGGGTAACGCCTGATTGGCGACGTGAAGTGCGTGTAGTAGCGGAACGCAAGGCCGTAGTGCCCGATATTCTCGGTAGAGTAGCGTGCCTTCTGCATCGTACGCAACGATATCTGCTCTATCACGTTCTGCTCCTTGCTGCCATGCACCTCTTTCAGCAGGCTGTTGAGCGCCGACGCCGACGTGGTGCGTCCCGACCCGCTGCGCATCTTGTATCCGAGCTTGCTGACGAACTTGGAAAGCATTGTCAGCTTCTCGGGGTTAGGCTGCTCGTGTATGCGGTATACGAATGTCTTGACACTGCTGCCGGGCGCCTTGCGGCCAATCTTCTCGGCTACTGTACGGTTGGCGAGCAGCATGAACTCCTCGATAAGCTGGTGCGACTCGTTGCTCTCGCTGAAGTATACCGACAGCGGCTTGCCCTTCTCGTCGAGGCGGAAGTGTACCTGTGCCTGCTGAAAGTCTATGGCTCCTGCCGCAAAACGCTTCTCGCGCATCTTCTGTGCAAGGCTGTTGAGTACCTTTATCTCCTCAAAGTATTCGCCCTCGCCCTTTTCGATAATCTCCTGCACCTCTTCGTAGCTGAAGCGGCGGTCGCTCCTTATCACCGAGCGTGTAATGTTGAATTTCTTTACTTCGGCCTTTTCGTTCATTGTAAAGATGACCGAATATGCGAGCTTCTCTTCATCGGGGCGTAATGAACACAGGAAGTTGCACAGGCGTTCGGGAAGCATAGGTATCGTGCGGTCCACGAGATATATCGACGTGGCACGCTTGAACGCCTCCTTGTCTATTATGCCGCCCTCGGTCACGTAGTGCGACACGTCGGCGATATGCACTCCCACCTCCCAAAGGCCTTCGCCTGCAGGGCGAATGGAGAGAGCGTCGTCAAAGTCCTTTGCGTCGGCGGGGTCGATGGTGAACGTGGTGACAGCCCTGAAGTCCTCTCTTGCCGCAATCTCTTCGGCTGTAATCTCCGGGCTCAGCTTGCGTGCCGCCTCCTCTACCGCCGCAGGGTATGTGTAGGGCAGGCCGTATTCGGCAAGTATGGCGTTCATCTCGGTGTCGTTGTCGCCGCTCTTGCCAAGAATGTCAATGACCTTTCCTATGGGGTTCTTGCTGTCGGCGGGCCATTCAAGAAGCTTCACTACCGCCTTGTCGCCGTTCTTGCCGCCCTTGAGCATCTCTTTCGGAATAAAAATGTCATTAGGCATTATGCGGCTCTCGGTAATGAGAAAGGCATAATGCTTCTCGACATGCAGCTCGCCTACAAAGGTATCGTGAGTGCGTTTTACAATCTCTACGACCTCGCCTTCACGTCCTCGGCCTCTGCGGCGCGCGAACAGAGCCACACGCACCATGTCGTCGGTGAGCGCATGCGCCGAATTGCGTTCGCTTATCAGCACCGCCTCGCTGCCGTCCTCGGGGTAGAACTCGTTGTATCCGTCCCTGTTGCGTGAGAATGTTCCGTAGAGCATCGACACATTGTTCGCAAGGGTATATCGGCGGAACTCAGGCTCCATGAGGTAGCCGTCGAAGACCATGTCGTCAAGGATATGCACGCATAGCGTCCTTGCCGAGGTCGATGTGAGGTTTAGCTCCTTGAAAATCTCCTTAGGACTCAGCATCTTACCGTCGCTGCGGTTAAACAGCTCTATCAGCATCTCTACCAGCATGTTCTTGTTCATGCGTCCTTTACCTTTTCCGCCTTTCTTTCCCATAACAGTAAATTTTAAACAGCTTATCGAAGCTGTCGCTAAATTAACAATAAAAGTGCATACAACAACCGCTTGACGAAAAAAGAACGCCAAGCAAGTATTAAAGTATGTCAAAATGTTTGAAACGTGGAACGTTCCTCGTTACACGTTAATCGTTAAACGTTAAACGTTAATCGTTAAACGTTCAACTCTTCCCATACCCCCATGCTGCCAAGCGGAATATGAATGTCCCCGAGACAACGCCGGCTATGGCGTCTATGAGATAGTGCGCCTTTATGTATACCGTGGCGAGGCACAGCAGCAGGTAAACGATAAAAAAGAGCATGAACAGCCATTTGTTCATTCGTCGCGACGCAAGAATCATTATCACCGTGGCAACGCCTGCGTGCGAGCTGGGGAAGGCCGCCGTGGGGCGTTCTCCTACCGACTGCGCCGTGCATACAAGCTCGGTAAAGAGCATGCCCTTGCCCTCCTGGGCTGCCGTCACGCATGGCGTGCAGTTGAAATAGTCGCCGACAGCAGGGTACGGCCCCGCTATGGCTGCGTTCTCTCCGATAACGGGAAAATAGAACTGAGGCCCTGCCACAGGCACGAACATGAATATTATATAATAGGTAAAGAACGAGAACAGTACAATAAAGGCGCATCGTTCAGCCTCTTTGGGTCTGACAAAGAAGAAATAGGTTGTTATGGCCAAAATCATAGGGTAGAACATCCAGTAGCCGAAGTTGAAAAGCTCACGCCAGAATGTTCCGCTCAGCCTCTGCTCGAACAGTATCGAGGGCTGGCAGCCGAAGAGGCCCGTCTCCGCCGATGCGAAAAGGTGGTCAAGGTTGGGGAACATGCGGTTGAACTCGAACGTGTCGGGGTACCAGAAGCTAAGCAGCGCCAGTTGAAAGAGCAACCGCAGATAGCGGGTGCCTCTTGAGGGTAGCAGAGTATATATGTATATAATAAGGTATGTCCCTGCTATGGCAAAGAAGCGGCCCGCCAGCATCGCCTGCGGGTTGCATATTCTGTCGTAGAACAGTATTATGAGAAGCGTCGTGAACAGGGTGTATAAAAAGCAGAGTTTTTCAACGGCAAGGTATCGTATTTCAACTTTCTCACGTTCAAAAAAAATCATATCCGGCCGTTTTGCTTGTACCAACCAATCATCTCCTCCACACCTTTCTCAAGCGGATAGTCTGCTTTGAAGCCAAGTTCCTTTTCTATGGCCGTAGTGTCGCACAGCCAGTTACGCTGCTTCATAATCTTGTACTTGTCGCTGTTGAGAGTGCTTGCCCTGCCGACAAGCGCCGCAGCCCTTTCGCAGCAGAACGACACAGCTCTGAGCAGCCACAAAGGGGCTTTTATATGAATTATGAAACGCTTGCCGAGCGAGCTTGCTATGTAATCGCTGAAGCTGCTGCTGTTGTAACCCTGCGGCTCGCTGACCAAGTAGCAGCGGTTCACCAAAGGGCTCTCCAATGCCAAATATACGGCTTTGACAAGGTCCTTTACGTAAATGAACGTTATGAGCTGTGGCCTGTAGCCTGCCGAAAAGTCGAAGTGCAGGCTTGCGCTCTTCACCATTTTAAAGTAGTCACGTTCACGGGGACCGTATACGCCGGTCGGGCGTAATATCATAAATGGAATGCCCGACTTGCCAATGATAAACCTCTCGGCGGCAAGCTTGCTCTTGCCGTAAATGGTGTTCGGCTTTGGTATGTCGTTCTCCGTTATCGGGGCGAAGGGCTCTTTCTCCCTTATCGGGCCGTATATGCTCAGGGAGCTGATATATATGAATTTCTTTGGGGCCATGCCCTGCAGCAGCAGAGCTTCGGCAAGGTTTATGGTGCCTCCCTCGTTTACCTCGTAGAACTCGTTCTTGTCGGCGCACTTCGTAACGCCTGCGGCATGTATGACATAGTCCCACGCGCCGTGCTTGGCCTTGAACGCCGACAGCCGCCGTCGCAGGTCGGCAGGCGACAACAGGTCAAGCTCTATGAAGCTAACCCCTTCGGCGGTGATATTCCTGCGGCTGCTGCCTCGACGCATGCCTGCCCACACCTCGTATCCCTTCTCGACACCCTTCTCCACCAAGAAACTGCCGATAAAACCGCTTGCGCCTGTGATTAAAATCTTCATTGTAACCGAAAAAACCTGCCTTATGAACAAAAAACCGAACAGAATGTTCATGCGAAGATACGCAAAAATGAGAAACGGCATCTTTTTTCGCTGTTTTGATTGGGAATATATGCAAAACATCTATTTTTGCATATATGTAAGACCACAGCATGCCTAAGATTGACACATACAGCGTTTGCCACCCGGGCGTCGAACTCTGCTTCTGGCGGATAGAGGAGAGCGTCGAGGAGCTCGCCGCCCTTATTGACGGCGGCGACGGGCTGCTTGCCGAGGCACGCCGCAAGTTCAAGGCTGTGGAGCGACAACGTGAATGGCTTGCCGCAAGAGCCCTGTTGCAGCATAGCGGGCATGACGTCTCAGCCCTCGCTTACATGCCCGGCGGAGCGCCTTGCCTTAAGGGGACAGGCTTGCATATAAGCATAAGCCATACAAGAGGGCTTGCGGTCGTTGCTATATCAAAGCGTCCGGTAGGCGTAGACATCGAGGCTGAGGGTCGTGATGCGTCAAAGGCCATAAGAATGCTTGCCGGCAGCAGCGACGCTGTGATATGCAACGATGAGGCGTTGCGTATGTGGACGGCGAAAGAGGCGGCATTCAAGCTCAGCCCCGGCTGCTGTGTCACGATAAAAGATATCCGTCTCGAAATGGTGAGCTGCGGCAGTGTCTGTGCCGAATACAGAGTCGCCTACCCCGACGGCGCGTCAGCCGTATGCCGCACATACGGAATTGAGGGGTACGTGCTTTCGTGCTGCACAAGAGAATAAGGGCTCACATGCAAAGTCAGGGGGGAGGAATATTTCATTCTTATTGCAACTCACCCTTAATCTGTTGTAGTTTATTCTTCCTGTTGTCGTTCTATCATGTACTTTTGTCGCACAAAAGTACCAAAAAGCCCGGCACAGGTAAGAACAGTCTGCCGGTCCTTTGCTCAGGAGTTGCCAGCAACATCCTTCGGTCAAACCGGCATTGTCATAAAAGGCTT
>JAFTRV010000106.1 GCA_017462065.1 Bacteroidaceae bacterium | reverse complement strand
GTCCGATAAAATGTGTACTTTTGCTCATAGTTATTTGGATGAGTGTGGTAACCGCTAAATAACTACAAAGGGCTGAATCCACAAAATGGATCAGCCCTAACTTTTTATAACTGATAAGAATTTTTATCGGACAGTAATAATATTGTAATGAAAGCTTCTGTTTTAAAAAATAACTGCAACATTCACAGAGAACGGAATATTGCAGTTATTGAAAGAAATTTTCTACAAGGTTAAATGATAGCCTTTGAAAGGTTGGTCGCGTGTCGGGCGACTGTATCTTTCAATATTTTTGCGTAAAGTTGTGTGGTCTTGATGTCCTTGTGACCGAGCATACGGGCGAGTTTCTCTATGGGGATGTCGTGCGAGAGAGCTACCGTAGCAAATGAGTGTCGGGCAACGTGAAAGGTTATCGGCTTATTGATGCAGAGCCTACTTTCTATGTTGTGAAGATAGTCATTCGCTTTTTGGTTACTTATCTTCGGCAATTTGTAGTTGTACCTCTTGAGCACCTCCATTGCTGGTGGCAATATCGGGGTGAAGAAGTTTGAGCCGGTCTTTAGGCGAGAACCGTCTATGTAGTACAAATCACCCATTAGCTCTGTCATCATCTTGAAGTTGAACTCTTGAACATCGCAGTATGCCAAACCAGTATAGGCTGCAAAGATGAAGAGATCGCGGACACGGGACTCTTTGGGTGGAAGTTCCGCCTCCCTAATCTTCTTCAACTCAATTTCGGACAGAGGCCTGCGCTCTTTACACTTGCCACGTGGGAATTTCACAAGGTCATAAGGGTCTTTTTCTATAAGCCCTTCCTGATATGCCTTGCGGGTCTGAATGTGCAAATTCTTGTGATAGTTGTGTACACTCACATCACTGCGAGTTCCGTCAGCGTGTAGCCACTCATTGAACGCACGCAAATTCTTGGCGGTGAGGTCGGCAAAAGTCTGTATCTTGCCAAAATCCAAAAGAGCATTGTATGTTACCAACTTCTGCTTTCGGGTTGTTTCTCGCATCTTGGCTGTAGCGATGTTATCACGCATAAAGTCAAGAAAGCTCATAGCCTCCTCTTTCGGCTTTTCATCTTTCTTCTTCTCACCTTTCCAACGGTTATCGTTACCCTCGATACCTATATGGGCATTGAAATTTACTACCGTCATCTCCTCGCCAAAGACTTCCATTGCATCAACTATTTTCTGATAACGCGCAATCTCGGCAGCGATGTAGGGCTTGCTTTTTTCCTTTGCCCATTCTCGCTCCGTCATTGTTGCAAATAGAATGTTCTTCTTGGCTGTTCGGGAGAGGCGAATAACAAATTCCACTTTACCCACTCCCATTTCATTGACTTGTTTAAGTCTGTCAAACACGACCGTTACAGCTTTTCGTTTCATTGTTGTTAAACTGATTTTTGCAACGTCAAATCTTAAAAAAAACTTAAAACTTGTATTTTTACATCCAAAGCATCAGGTTTAACCGCAATTATGCGTACTTGATTTTTGGGATGCGTACTTGATAATGTTGTCAAGTACGCATAATGTGTTGTTTTCTGTTTTTCTGTGTTGTTCTCTGTTGCGTTGTTAGTAACTCAACAACTTCACATCGAAAAAACCGTAAATGATTGATATTCCCTGTATAACGCTTATTTTAAGCAAAATAGGGAAAAGTCTTTTGAACTTTCCCCTATCGATTTTAGTGATTCGCCTGGAATTCACTCTGTGACTCGCTTGGGGCTCGAACCCAAGACCCCATCCTTAAAAGGGATGTGCTCTACCTGCTGAGCTAGCGAGTCTACCTAATTGCCGTTAAGCGAGTGCAAAGATATGAATAATTTCTGTAACGGCAAACAATTTTGTCACTTTTTCAAAAACCAAGCCTGAATTTGCGGACAAAAGAGCTAACATTGCTCTGTACTCTGCCCCTACGGCTGTTCATAGCAGAAGTGATTTTTTTGAAATAAGGGGGCTAAGGGCAACTAAGGGAGACTAAGGGCAACTAAGGGAGACTAAGGTGGCTAAGGGAGATAATCTCTCAACTCTAAACTCTCAACTCTCAACTCTGTCTTACAGCAGTCTTGTTATTGCGTCTTGGTATTTGCGTGAGATTGGGATGCTGTCGAAGCCGTCTTGTTTCAGTTCTGCGACAATTATTCCCGTGCTGTCCCTGTGGACAATCTTTATATAGGCGGGGTTGATGAAGTACGACCTGTGGCAGCGTACAAGGCCTCGCTTGGCGAGGGTCTCTTCGAGCGCTTTCATCGACGAACGCAGAACGAACTTCTTTGTCTTGTTCTGGTCCTGATAGTGTATCTGTACGTAGTTGTCCTCCGACTTTATGAATATTACCGCTTCGGGCGCTATTACAAGGCGTAATTTCTTGTATTCATCGTAGAATCTTATCAATGAGTTGTCGTCGGCGGCGATGCTCTCCTCGTTGTTCTTTGCGTAAAGCTCGTAGCCAAGCCAAAGGATCGCATAGGGGTACACGGCTGTCGTAATCATCAGCAATATGAATGTGCCGGCAATCTCAAAGAACGATACAGGCTCTTTAAGCATCAGAGTGACGTAGAGCGACGTGAAGAGGGCGGCGACAACCATTTCGGCAAAGCACCATACAGTGTAAATTGTCCTTGAGACATGCCTGTATTTGCCTATAAGGTATAGCCAGCCTCGAGTGATTGATGTCGAGATAAGCACGATGCAGAATATTATCGCCGCATTGAAGGCGAAGGTCGCATGCTCCATTGCAAGAAGCTCGTGAATGCCGTGAGGCTTGTAGAATGTGATGAATATGAGAATGAATACAGGCACAACCAGTGAGTGGAGTATGGTGCATGCACCGCTTAGCATCAAGTTCCTTTTCATATTGTTTAATACCTAAAAATGTAGGGACAAAGGTAATAAATATTTGTCAAATTCCCCTAAAATATTCCTTTCGTCCCTAAAAAATGCGATTTTTTCACAAAACATTTATCCCCGTAACGATAATTGTTCGTATATTGGCAAAAGATGTACCTTTGCAGTGCAAAAAGAAAGTTGTTTAATTTAACCTTTTGAAATAAATAAGCATTTTACACTATGATTCGAGTTTACAAAAGAATTAAAAAGATGAGAGAGAGATATATCGATACTCTGGCAAAGCTCTATGAATACTCCACGACGGTCTATTCGAAGAAGACTTACACCCAATGGTACGATACCAAGAAAGGTTCATACACATATGCCTCTTTCAAGAACGAATGTGATGCCATGTCAAAGATATTGACACAGTACGGCGTCGGCGTCGGCGACAAAGTGGCTATTCTCTCTACTAACATGCCTAACTGGTCGGTAGCATTCTTCTCTACCGTAGCGTACGGCAGAATATCTATTCCGATACTCCCCGACAGCTCCGAGAACGAGGTCACTAACATCATCAACCACTCCGAAAGCAAGGTGATGTTCGTTGCAAGCAAGCTCCGTGGCAGAATATCTAAGGAGGTAATGGACAAGATGACGCTTGTCATTGAGATGGATACGTTCAACATCATCAAGGCCGACGAAGAGAAGTTCACTTGCGACGGACGCACCGCCGTTCCCACCCCCGACGATATTGCGACAATCATATACACGTCAGGCACTACAGGCAGCGCTAAGGGCGTTGTGCTGAGCCACCGTAACCTTGCGTCGAACGTAATCACATGCTACCGCTCATGCAAGAGAACGGAAAAGGACCGCTGGCTCTCGATACTGCCTATGGCGCACACTCTCGAGATGACGCTCGGCATGCTCTATCCTATGTATACAGGCTCTACGGTCTACTACCTTCCCAAGCCGCCTGCAGCGCCCTTGCTCCTCAAGGCGATGAAGATTGTGAAGCCTACGACCATGCTCACCGTGCCTATGATTATAGAAAAGGTATATAAGGCGAGCGTGCTGCCCACGATAAAGAAGAGCCGCACCCTAACGTGGATGAACGAGCACATGAACGGGCTCATGTGCCGCATCATAGGCATGAAGCTGAAAAAGACCTTCGGCGGTCACATCTCATTCTACGGTATCGGCGGAGCGAAGCTCGACCCCGAGGTCGAGACATTCCTCTTGAAGGCACGTTTCCCGTACGCTATCGGCTATGGCTTGACCGAGACGTCGCCTCTGCTCGGCTATTCTATGAAGGGCTGGCGTTCGGTAGGCTCTTTCGGCTACCCTGTATATAACGTTCAGCTGAAGCTGCATAACATCAACCCCGAGACAGGCGAGGGCGAAATCGTGGCTAAGGGACCCAACGTGATGCTCGGCTATTACAAGGACCCTGTCCGTACAAGGAGCGTCTTCACCGAGGACGGCTGGTTCCGCACGAGCGATATTGCCGTTCAGGACGAAAAGGGGCGTTTCTACATCAAGGGCCGTAACAGCAATATGATTCTCGGCCCGTCGGGCGAGAATATATACCCCGAAGAGATTGAGAACGTGCTGAACAATGTCGAGGGCGTTAGCGAGTCTATCGTGGTAGAGCGTAACGGCCGTCTTGTGGCTCTTGTTTCGCCTTCCGAGGACTTTATACAATGGGACAAGGAGAGCGAGGATAAGTTCTATGAGAAGCTCGACAGCTGGAAGTCGAAGATACTCAACATCACCAATAAGAATGTGAACAAGTCGTCTCAGGTAAGTTCTGTCGAAGTCATGAAAGAGCCTTTCGAAAAGACTGCGACGCAGAAGATACGCCGTTTCAAGTATAAGGATACGGCTCCGACGGTAGAGGAGGAAAAGAAGAGAAATAACGATTAACGTTTAACGACTGTAGGGGCAGACACGCCGGTTTGCCCCTTCTACAATCTCTAAACTCTCAACTCAAAACTTTGACAACGTGCGTTAATCGCAAAAGTAATTAACAAATTCATGGCGGCTGAAATTTTCAGCCGCCATGAATTTTTGGAGAATATTGCTATTACTGTGGCAATGTTATCTTGAACATAGAGCTCTCTGTATGCTCACGCAAGAGAATCTCTTTCATCTCATTTACTACATCGGGGTACTGTGAAGCGATGTTGTTGTCTTCGTGAAGGTCTGTCGCAAGGTCATAGAGGCGGCAGGTGCCGTTCTGCACGACAAGCTTCCAATTGTCCATGCGCAGAGCCATCATGTTTGTCTCGTGGAACTCCCAGTAAAGGAACTCATGCTTCTCCTGCTCGCCGTCGCCAAGCAATGTAGGAGCGAATGACAAGCCGTCGAAGTAGTCTACAGCGAGGTTCTTGTTCGTGTAGCGCTCTACGTAGTTGTCGATGCCTGCGACATCGCAGAATGTAGGCATGAGGTCGTAGAATGCGAGCTGGTGGTCATTGACAGTGCCTGCTTCAACCTCTCCCGGCCACCATGCGATGAACGGAACACGGATGCCGCCCTCATGTGTAGAACGCTTTGTGCCCTGTAGCAGCTTCTCGGTGTTGAAGTAATCCGGGTCGCCACCGGCCTCGGTGTGCGGGCCGTTGTCGCTGGTGAAGATAACGAGCGTGTTCTTGTCGAATCCTTTCTCTTTCAGCTTAGCGAGCACCTCGCCCACGTATGCGTCGAGACGTGTTACCATAGCTGCGAACTGCTGGTGGGCGATATCTGTCGGGTTGTAGTAAGAGCCTCTGTCACCGCCGTAGCTTATCTCCTGGCAGAATGCGCCCTGGTAGGCCTGCAGGATAGAGTCGTTAGGCTGTGCAAGCTCGGCATGCGGCAATGTGTATGTGAACACGCCGAAGAATGGCTTGTCGGCAGTCTGCTTGTCAATCCATTTCATCGCCTCTTGGTGAATGAGGTCGGCAGAATAGTCCTTGCGGTTCTTGTAGTCCTCGCCGTACATAGCATGCCCGGTGTTGCCTTTAAGCTCAATACGCTTAACCTCCGTATCGCCGGCCTCTCTGTCATAAGAGTTCAGGAAGTTGGGGTAGTAGAGGTGAGCCTGGAACTGGCAGATATATCCGTAGTAACGGTCTACGCCACGCTTGTCGGGAGTAGATACCGAGCCTTCGTAGCCGCCTGCCCACTTGCCGAACATGCAGGTGTTATAGCCGTTGTCTTTCATAATCTCGGGAAGGATGACATGGTCGGGGTCATAAGGCTCCTGGCCTGCGACCTTGTATTCCTGGTTGTTTCCGTAATAAACCCAACCCGAGCCTGGCCAATACTCCTTGTTTCCACGTACCTTAGTGTGTCCTGTGTGCTGTCCTGTCATGAAGCACGCGCGTGATGGAGCGCTCACGGGGCTGCCTGCGTACGCCTGTGTGAAACGCATGCCCTCTGCCGCCATGCGGTCGAGGTTAGGAGTGCTTATATACTGCTGTCCGTAGCATCCCAAGTCGGCATAACCCATGTCGTCGCACATTATATAAATAATGTTCGGCTTCTGTGCCTCCTGTGCCTGAACTGTTGCCGAAGCGAGCAATCCGCAACCGAAAATCAATAATTTGTTCTTGTCCATATCTTAATGTTTTTATTATCAAATGAGACTTGGGTTTACTTCTTGATGAAAATCTTCATGTTCTTGTAGCCCTCGGCTGTTGTCGCGCGCAGTATGTACACGCCCTCGGCTACGCCTGCAACGTTCATCGTGTTGCCTTTGCAAGCTGCAATCTTCGCTGCGTTTATGGTGTAGAGCTCTAATGAGCAAACACCGCTTGCACTGTTCGCCGCAAGCCTGTCGCCCTGCCGGCACACGTCGATGACGCACTCCTCGGCAACCTCGCCGATGCCTGTCGGGTAGCTGCTCTCGTCGGTGTTAGGAGCGAAGTATGCTACAAGCTTCACGTTGTGGTCGGCGGTGAATGTATATTCGGCGTTCGTCGATACAACTACTCCCTCTTCTCTCCAGCATACGAACGTGCCGTTGCCGTAAGCGATAGCCTTCGCTGTCAGGGTTGCGCCGTATGCGTAGCTGTCGGCAACCTCGGAAAGCGTCGCGTCGCCACGCTCCCATGAGTTCACGCCTATTGTAACGGTGCGTTCCTCCTGAGGCTCCACAACGTTGATGTTGAAGTCGTAGATGAAGCCGTAGACCTCGTCCTCGGCAAGGTCAAGGCCGTTGCTGTTCACACGCAGACGCATGCGTGTCTGCACCATGTTCGCCCATTCGGGAACGGTAACCTCGGCGTTTGCCGCCGTGCCGTTCAGCGTCAAAGGCTCTTCGGTCTCGTACACGCCGTCGCTGTTCCAGTCGAAGTGCGCAGTAACGGCAAGGTCGCTTGCAGCGTTTGCCGACAATGTGACGTCAATGTCGAACTTCTTGCCCTTCGCCACGGCTCCTCTGTCGTTGGCGTACATCACATGCCACTTGCCCGGCTTGCTCTCGGCGGTGTATATGATGTTGTCCAATGCGCCCTCGCCGTGAATGCTTATGCTCTTGGCATAGTTGTTGCCTACGGCGCCGCACGGGTTGTTGTAAATCTTAAGGTTGCGTACGAACTCGCTAAGTACCTTATTGAAGCGGAACAGGCTGTCCTCGCCGAACTTCAATGTAGTGCTTCCGTTCTTGAAGTAGGTATATCCCTTAACCTCTTTGCTCTCGTAGGCAACCCATTTTGTATCAAGATTTTCGGCTGCAGTAATATCGCCGTCCTGTATGCCGATGACAGTAGCGGGCTTGCTTGCCGAAGCTATCTGCCAGCCGGTTTTGTTGCCCGTACCCACAAAGTACCACTCCTGAGTCTTGTCGAAAGAGTCGGGGTCGTTGAGGGCAAGCCCGGCATCGGTAATTGTGAGGTACTTGCCGCCCGGGGTTGCCATGTTATAGCTTGTGCCGATGGTGCCGATAGCCTCGCTTGCTGAGAACGGAGAATAAACCTCGAGCTCGTCAATGAGCTTCCAGTATGAGCCTTTGTTTTCTACTTTTGCGGTCCATGTGATTACATAGTCCGATGCGCCGTCCTTGTTCAAAGCGCACGGGTCCTTGCTCGCATCGCTGTAGTTGTCGCAGTCGGTAGAACTCAAGTACCAGCAGCCCAGGTTTTCACCGCTTGTTCCCGAGGGCTGGAATACATAATACTCGACGGGCGTTTCGCTCGTGTGTATCTTTGAATCGGATGATGGCGTAAGGTTGCAGCTGCCAATGTAACGTCCTGTAGCTGTGTTCTTTATGTAGTAACAGTTATCATTGCCTGTCGGTATGAACTTCCAGAGTTGTTTGGCAGCGCCTTTTCCTTGAACAGTCATACGGTGGTCGCTCTCCTCGGTGATGAAGTTGGCACCGGTGTTCTTCCATGAGATGTAGTAGACGCTTCCTTCGCTGTTGTCCGGCTCGGGTTCGGGTTCGGGTTCGGGTTCCGGTGTCGTGCCTGCGTTTGAGAGCACAATTTCGCTGAGGCCAAAGAAACAGCCTCCGTTCTCGCTGCCCTTAGTTACTGTCAGCTTGACTGTTACAGTGCCGTTGCTGCTTACTGTGCTGCCGGTGATGTCCCATAGCTTGTTACAGCCTGTAATGCCTGCTGCGATGTCAATGTCGCTGAGCGAGCCGAATGAGGCGTTGTTCACTGTTGCCGCAACATTCCACTTGCGTACAACGTTGTCAGCCGGGTCCTGGTAGCTGTTGCCGCCGTTCAATGCGTGGATGTGGCAGCTGAGCTTGTCGAAAGCAAAGCCTGCGGGAACGCCGCTGACGGTAAACACAAGGTCAATCGTCGGGTTGGCGGTCGCATTGATGTTGGGGCAGAGGATAGAACTCGTCACGTTCCCTGCTGTCGCTTTAAAAGCGTGTGACGCTGAAGTAAGCGTAGCCGAAGCACCTGAAACGGCTGCGCCATTGGCGTCTGTAACGGTTACTGTCACAGACGAAGCATCTGTTCCTGTTCTGTTGAACTTAAGGCTGATGCTCTCTGCAAGAATTGGCTGAGCAGCCAATAAAAGCATTGTGATAATGGTTAATGTCAGTTTTTTCATACACTTAAAGGTTAATAGCGTAAAAATAGAAATAATTTTATAATAATCGCTTGTTATAGCTTGTTTTTTTACCGGAAACAAGAAATTTATTATAAAAATAAGAGTACCGACCTTCACAGGCAGGTACTCCAAAACCTTATTTAATATTTCATGAAAAAATTTATTTATAAAGCTTTCACAAGCTTTTGGTGTTATTCAGTAAAATAGCTAAGATAGCCGTTAAACTTTACTTGTTGCTCTGCAGACGGCACTCGCTATCGCAACCCAAGCGGCATCACTTTCAGCGATGCTACGCTTGACGAAATGCTGCTCGCGCCGTCGAAGCTTCGCTTTAATCGTTAAACGTTAAACGTTAATAACAGAGATCCTTCACTTCACTGCGTTCCGTTCGAGGATGACAAATGCCCGTTAAACGTTAATCGCTAATCGTTAATCGTTCCTCTGTTGACGGCATTCGCCACCGCAACCCAAGCGGTGCCACGTTGCGGCACCACGCTTGACCTATTGCTGCCGGCACTGTCGATTTGCGGGGCTTCTTTTTTCTCCAAATTGACAATGCCGTCTTACCGCAACCCAAGCGGTGCCACGTTGCGGCACCACGCTTGACCTATTGCTGCCGGCACTGTCGATTTGCGGGGCTGTTACTTGCCCCACAAATTGCCCCACTCGCCTCTGTGGCCGCCGTCGAGCATCTGTGAAGAGTCTACTGTTGTATCGTTTAGCTTCAATGACGCAGCGAGCATATTCTCTGCCTCTACGTTTACCTCTGTCATAAGAGGAGCTGTATAATTCTTTTTCATATT
>JAFTRV010000105.1 GCA_017462065.1 Bacteroidaceae bacterium | reverse complement strand
TGGCGTGCATTGGAGAGAACTTGACGAAGATATTAGTTTCGAGAGTTTTGAGTATGAAGATGCAGAACCAACACCTTTGCAAAAATTCTTCTTGACTCATAAGGAACTAAACATTGCAGAGTTTGCAAAACTTATAAATATGAATGCATCATTGTTGAGGAATTATATAAACGGTTTCAAGAAACCTTCAAAAGAGCGTGAAGAACAAATTTTGAAAGAGATACACAAGATTGGAGCTGGATATATGGAAGTTGTTTTTTAACATAGAGCAACAGAGTTGGACTGTACATTATGAGCAAAAAGAATGAAATTTATGATGTAAGTGCCGAACTCGCAAGGGAATTTGGCGAGGTTGGTACTCAAAGTCGTGCAGAGGCTACGGCAAAGGCTTGGGAAGAGTACAATGCACAGATATTGCTCGATGCTCGTAAGAACGCACGCCTTACACAGGCGGAACTTGCCGAACGTATCGGTGCCGATAAGAGTTATATATCGCGCATTGAGCGAGGAATAACAGTTCCTACAGTCGCAACCCTTTACAGGATTGCAGCCGCAATGGGGCTGACAGTAGAGCTGAGGCCCATTTGATTGAGAAATATATTCAAAACAACACCTATCTCCTTACAAGTTGAATTTTCCTCTTGAGCAGCAAAATTCGCATCTTATTGCCTTACAATCCAGGCCTGCGTTAATGCAATAATTTTTATTTACAAAACACCAACCCGTTTGTAGCGAGCCGATGCAAGTTCCCGCAAGCGGGTTGGTTGTATATTCTCTATTATTAAAGCAATGCAAGAAAGCAAAATCACACAACATATCACAACAACAAAAACGGCCGCAAGACCAATCCGGCCGCAAAAGTAATTAACGTGAGTTCGATATAAGAATTTTAATTTGTATTAAAATTCTTATATCGAACTCACGTTAATATGATGAGCAACCTTGCAGTAGAATGGTAATAGCTGTCATTAAAATATATCTTAACTTATTCATAATAGTTTTTAATTTGTTATTGTACAATTATTCTAAATCGTAGCCACAAAAAACGTGGACTAAAACTTCATCTACACTCTCTTAGGTATCGCCAAACACCATGCAGTCATAAATGAGTAAAAGCCCACGTCGGGATATGACGTGAGCATTAACTTTACCCTTGACTGCTTTCTTATAATTTGGCGATTTTAAGAGAGTCAGAATACAAGCTAACGTTTTTTATTTATATGTCTTTAATTTGTCAATTTTTCATAGGCAAGTATTTTTGTTGTGTTTCTGCAAATGTATATGTTTTTTGCGATTTTACCGAATTCCTAAATTCTTATTTCAATAAATTTTCCAATTCGCTCCTACTATTGAATTGATATATCTTTCCCTTTATTTTAATAATTTCTTTTTTGGAGAATATCTTATGGCTCGTTTGTAAAGTAATATTACCAAACATTCACATCCGTAGCAATATTTCAAAATATTGCTACGGATGTGAATGTTATACCTCGTGGAGTGGTATTAGAAGTAGAATGACATGTATAAAGAGCCGCCTACATTGTCGAACCCGAAACGGAATGCATTGTTGCCCGGTGACACTAAGTCATATCTTTTCTCAATTTTCTCGGATGAGGTATTGTATCCTTCTGACTCCAAATACTCCTGTCCGCCTGATATGCCGTACAAACTCAGGTTTACTTCTGCGCCTAATGATATTTTGGGTGCGACGAACCACTCGACGCCAGCACTGCCTGTAACGCCGTAGAATACGTCTGCGTCGCTCTTTTGCTTGGTTACTCTGTAACCAGCAACAGGGGCGCTTGGCACTGTTGTCAAGCTCGTGCTTGGGCTGTTGTTTATTTCAGTCAGCTTATTGGCATAGCTGTATATGTGCGTGACGTTCTGGAAGCCAATTAAAGCACCGAATCCAAAAACGCCTTGTATACGTCTTGTTCCCTTGCGGTATTCAGCGCCTAACATAACGCTCATTCCGTTCTTTCTGCTTTTTTGTCTATCTACGAGCTTGGAAGCGTCAAAAGGGTCGAGCATTACGGCTTCGTCATCCTGGACATAGTAGTTCATTGAGTTACTTCTCAACAGCATGCCTATATTCGTGCGTATGCCCCATTTCTCGTTCAGCATGTATTTACCCATAATGGACACATCGGGAGCAATGCCGTTCATCTTGTTGAAACCGTCGAGATTGTTCGAAACAGGTTCGCCGCCAATATTGTCGATGGTGTTGTTCATGTTGCCGTTGAAAATGTTGCCGGCATAGTTCAGTATAGGCTTAAGGTCGATTCCGATAGCGAAGTCTCCTTTTTCGGGGAGATAGCTCTTCTGCTTTCCCTCTACGGTCTGAGCGTTGCTCAATCCGAATGTAAAGAGAGAAAGGGCTATTATTGTAAAAAATCTTTTCATGACGGTTTTATTTTAGAATTCAACATCGATGTCGTACCAGTTGCTGATGTTGTAGTTGAACTTTTCGACATCGTCGTGTGGTCTGAAACCTAACGGGACAATCACTATAGGCTCTTTGTCGTTTGTGATGCCTGTGAATTGGATAGTACTGCTGTTATTCTCATAAAGAGTGCCCATTACACCGCTTTTTATCTCTTTGAGTTCATATTCACCGTAGTTGTTGGTGTAATTTTTGTTATAGTACTTGAAATCTCTCACAGCGTACGGCTCAATTTCAATTGTGGCAGCAGCCGACCATTTCTTTTATTTTGCGGGTATCGTGAATTTGGCAATACCGTCGCCGTTTGTGGTCGCTCCGTACTTTTTGCCGTTGATAGTGACAATTACGTTTGCATCTCCTTTGGCAACGTAAGTCATGTTTATTTGCTTGCTGTTGTTTTCATTGGTGGCAATGTAATATTGCGGAGCACCTACCTTTACACTGAAGGTGGAGTTGTAGGGATATTCATTTTGCTCATCTCTGTTGGTAGTTGTGTATCTTACATCGCCTATTGCAATGTCGTTCGGCTTCAATGTGAATGACTTGGGTGTTACGCTGAAGAGGGCTTCGGTTTCGTCGTAAACGGGCGTGCCGTTGCTTACAGAAACCACGTCTTTGTATATTGCAATGAATTTCTCTGCACTGATTGTAGCCTGTGTGCCTTTGCGTACGGCTGGGATCTCAATGCTGTATTCGCCCTTTTCGTCGGTAACAGTCTCATAAACAGTCACGCCTGTCGCTTGTCCGTTGGGAGACAATGACGAATTCTGAATCTCAATATAAACCTTTTTATTCGCTGCTGGCTGAATGTTGTTTATATATGCCCCGTTGCGGTAATCTTGCCCAAGGTCATACGAAATTGTTCCTAAGATTTTGGCTGTGTTCTTGATGTCGCTTACATCAAAACTGCTCTGGTCTTTGGCACAGTTCGTCAAGCAAAACGCTGCTATTGCAACAATTGCGGTCTTAAATAAGTTTTTCATAATAAAGTTTTTATAAGGTTAATTTTTACAAATATATATTGAAAATAAACAATATATATAGGCTGTGTGTTAATAAAGGTTAAATACAAGAACTTTGAATACTCTTTACGCCCCGCAGGGCGTGACTTCGCCACGCTGCCTGCGACCTTTTGCTGCAAGCTTTGTCGATTTTACAACAAAAAACGAGGAATTTTTTGTTGTAAAATTCCTCGTTTGTCTCATCGTGCGCGTGATAGGACTCGAACCTACACGTCGCAAAACACCAGATCCTAAGTCTGGCGCGTCTACCAATTTCGCCACACGCGCGATGACTTGTTTATCGTTGCAAAGGTATAACTTTTTTTTGAATTATTGGGCTTTCTCTTCTGCTTTTTTGTCGTAATACTCCGAAATGAGCATTTTGGCGGCCTCAATCATTGTGTCACGCCCCAATAGCCAGTCGATATTCGATATGTCCACTCTCATGTCGGGGGCGATGCCGAATTCTGTGTCGTTCCCTTTGGCGTCGAGCATGGGGCACGCCGAAAGCCTTACGCTCCAGCCGTTGGGCAGGGTGGTGTTGAGCGGCAGTCCGCTGCCGCCGCCTGTCGCGTCGCCCAGAATGAACGCATGCGGTATCTCGTGCATGAGCATGACGAAATAGTTGGCGGCACTGTAAACGCTTCTGTTCGTCAGCACGACAACCGGCCGCAGCCATATGACGCCGGGCGAGGGTTTCAGATATATCTCTTCGGGCTCAGAGAACTCATCGTGCCCCGGCCCTGTCTTGTGCCGGATATATCCGCAATGTATCTTCTCCTTCGTGAACGATGAAGCGAGGCTCTCGGCGGCGGTCACCATGCCGCCTCCATTGTTGCGGACATCTATTATAAGCCCTTTTGCGTTCTTCAGCTCCAGCAGCATCATCGAAAGGTTATTGACGCTGAATCCTCCCGCAAAGCTGCCGCAATAGACATAGCCTATGCTGTCTGTTCCTGCGGAATTGGTCAGAGCGGTGTATTTTATCCCGTTGGTGAGCTTGAAGTCGTTGCCGAGATAATTGCGTTGTATCGAGTCGCTGAAGTTCAGGGGGTAGTCGAGCTTCCAGTCCCAATAGTAGCTCGTGCCGAACATCGATGTCAGGTTCACGTGTCCGTCACGCAGCTCGCCCAGCATGTCGCCCAGCACTTTGAAAAGCTCGGCGTCGTCCTCGCACGCTTCGGCAAGCGGCTTGTATTTGTCGTGTACGATGTTCCAGTTCAGCCCGTACTCCTTCTCGGCGACGTCGAAAAAGCAGTATTGTCTGTCGATGACCTCCCACAGCGCCTCGAAATTCCCGCTGTTGGAATTCTCGAAGCTCTCTTCGCCGATGCAGCTTGTCAGCATCGCTAACGGAACAATTACCGATATGAGTATCCTTTTGAACATTTAGTATGGCGAATATGCTTTTATGGTGTTCTCTTTCTTTACTTTCAGTATGGTACGCACGAAGCCGAACGTCACGGAGTGGCTATACATGTGGCAGCGTATGTTGTTTACATTCCTTTGGTAAAGGTCGGCTATGTATGACAGGCGCAGGGTGGTGCTGTGCCGCTTTGCGTTCAGGGGAATGTCGAGCGACAGCATGTGCCTCCACGACGGGCAGTTCAGCGGGTGGGTGAAGGCTACGACGCCTTTGGCATGCCCGAGCCCGAATATCTCGTAGTATGACTGTCCGAACTGCGGGGCGAACATCACTCCCGCAAGGGGTATGTCCAGCTGGTAGCGGGCTACCCAGTCATTGCCCAGAACAGGGAAGTGGTATATTGCCATGCCCGAAGCGGCCAGCGCTGTACGCAGCTTTGCCGATGCGGGGTTGTTGCCATTGCCCGGGACATACAACGCTCCGACCTCGGCCTGTATCTGCGCTCCTGCCAGCAGGGTCAGTCCTTTGCATACCTTGAACGGGTGGTATCCGCTCCAGCTGCATCCGAGCATGCCTGCAATCTGGACATTGCCCTCTTGAAGGGCCGCGCCTATTCTGCTGTTGAATAGAATCTGATATTTCCAGCGGTAGCTTCCCGTGCGTGCGTCCCTGAAGCTCTCGTGTCCTATGTGCAAGCCTCCTCCGGTGTATTTGTAGCCGCTGAGGTATGTGTCGAGGTTGTCCATGAACGACGCTCCGAACTGCGTGCTCTTTACCACAATCCTCTCGCTTCTTATGGTGTCGCTTATGGCATGCTGAGCCATTGACATTGCCGGCAGAGCCAGCAATGCGGCGGTCAGGGCTATGTTACGGACTTTTATCATTCAACGTTAAACAGGGACAGCTGCTCCGGCTCGTCATCTTCGGGGGCGTCAATAGCCGGCTCCTCAATGATTTCGGGCGGTGGCGGCAGTCTTGTGGGCTCAAGCTCTATAATCTCGTCAATCTCGAACGTGGTCAGGCGCTTGCCTCGTGCCTTGAAGCTCTTGGTGGCGATGAACTCGTCTACCTCAACCACTAAAGGCTCGCGGAAATTGTCGTTGCCGCCGAACATCACCTGTATGCGAGGGAACGGGGTGTCCGAGAACCATATAAGCTCATTGTCCTTGTTGTCGCCGAAGCAGTTCTGACGGCGTGCGTTGGCCTCGAGGGTGAAACGCTTCACATAGGGGTATCCCTGCTGCGATGCGTCGTACAAGGCAGCGCTCCACACTTTGTTCGGGTCGAACTTCTCAATCACCATCAGGTCGTCCTCGTAGTGGTTGTTGAGGTCGATGGGGGTTAGGTAGAACTCGCCGTTCTTGCGTATCGCCAGAATCTTGTCGTCGTTGTGGAACTCGCCGAGGTGCTCGCCGTGATTGTCGAAATTGATGCGCAGAATATCCCTGTCGAACCATACCTGCCTGCCTCCGAGGGTAGAGCTTCCGTGTTTCTTCAATGATATGCGTGTCACCTCGTTCTTGGTGAGTATGTTGCCCATCGACTGGCGGCCCTTGATGGCTATGGTGCTGAAGTCCTTCTCGATTATGGCGTTGCGCAGTCGAGGGTTCGGCTTCAGCATGACCTTGATTACCTCGGCCTCTCCGTTGGGGTTC
The DNA here is from genome assembly GCA_017462065.1 of Bacteroidaceae bacterium. Classification (GTDB taxonomy): domain Bacteria; phylum Bacteroidota; class Bacteroidia; order Bacteroidales; family Bacteroidaceae; genus HGM04593. The sequence continues at coordinate 13,547 of JAFTRV010000105.1, read as the reverse complement.
GCCGTGAAATATGCCACTTTTGAGCCCGGCGTTCCCTGCGTCAGGTCATACTCCCTGTCGCGTGTCATGCCCGTTGCGGCGAAGCGTTTCATGTAGTGAATTCCGTTCTTTCCGTCACGGTACACAACGTTGTAGATGGTACGCTTGTCGTTTTTCTTGAACACGTCGATGTGTATAACGTTCTTGCCGACAAAAAGTTTCTCGCTTATCTTGACAATCTTGTATTTGCCGTCCTTGTAGAACAGTATCACGTCGTCCATGTCCGAACAGTTCGTTACGAACTCGTCCTTCTTCAGCGACGTTCCTATGAAGCCTTCGGCACGGTTTATGTAAAGCTTCTGGTTGGCTTCGACGACCTTTGCCGCTACGATGGTGTCGAAGTTGCGTATCTCGGTCTGTCTCGGGTATCGTGAGCCGTACTTCTCTTTGAGCATCGTGAACCACTTGACAGTGACGGCTGTCATCTGTCCGAGCTGCTTGTCGATGTCTGCGATATCCTTCTTGAGCCTTGCGATGAGCTCTTCGGCCTTCTCCTTGTTGAAACGCAGGATGCGTGCCATCTTAATCTCCATGAGACGCAACAGGTCGTCACGGGTTATCTCCCTTATGAAGTCCTTCTTGTATGGCTCAAGCCTCTTGTCGATGTGCGACAATGCGGCGTCCATGTCCGCAGCCTGCTCGAACTCCTTGTCCTTGTATATGCGCTCTTCAATGAATATGCTCTCCAATGATGCGAAGTCCAGCTGCTCGAGCAGTTCGCCCTTGCGAATCTGCAGCTCAAGACGCAACAGCTCCTTTGTTCCGTCCACGGAGCGACGCAGCAGCTCGCTCACGGTGAGGAATACAGGCGTGTGGTTGTCTATGACGCAGCAGCATGGCGTGATGCTTATCTCGCAGTCGGTGAAGGCGTAGAGGGCGTCAATGGTCTTGTCGCTCGACACGCCCGGCGCAAGCTGGACAAGAATCTCCACCTTGTCCGACGTGTTGTCATCGACCTTGCGGATTTTGATTTTGCCGTTCTCGGCGGCCTTCAGTATGGACTCAATGACCAGCGGAGTGGTCTTTCCGAACGGGATCTCTGTTATTGTGAGTGTCTTGTTGTCTTCCGACTTCGAAATCTTCGCGCGTATTCTCACGCGTCCGGTACGGTCTCCGTCATGGTAGCGTGAAACGTCTATGCTGCCGCCTGTCTGAAAGTCGGGGTACAGGTGGAACTCCTCTTTCCTCAAATATGCTATCGCCGCATCGCACACCTCGTTGAAGTTGTGCGGGAGAATCTTTGACGACAAGCCTACTGCAATGCCCTCGACGCCATGAATAAGCAGCAACGGGAATTTGACGGGCAGAGTGATGGGCTCCTTGTTGCGGCCGTCGTACGAAAGCTTCCATTGTGTTGTCTTAGGGTTGAACACGATGTCGTGGGCGAAATGCGAGAGACGTGCCTCGATGTAACGGGGCGCTGCGGCGGAGTCGCCTGTGAGAATGTTTCCCCAGTTGCCCTGGCAATCTATTAGATAGTCTTTCTGTCCCATCTGCACCAACGCTCCCGCAATGGACGCATCGCCGTGAGGGTGGTACTGCATGGTGTGCCCTACCACATTGGCTACCTTGTTGTAGCGGCCGTCGTCAAGCTCCCGCATGGCATGCAGAATGCGTCGCTGCACAGGCTTGAGGCCGTCGTACATGTGAGGCACGGCACGTTCAAGGATTACGTATGAGGCGTAGTCAAGGAACCAGTTCTTGTACATGCCGGTGAGCTTGTGCGTAATGCCCTCATGGCGGCTGTCACCATGCTCGCCCTCAATGGCCGCATTCTCTCCGGCTATGTTCTCTTCTGTTATATTCTCTTCAAATTCGTCGTTATAGTCCATAATCAGTCTATTTTGCGGCTTTCTGCAAAATTAGGAAAAAAAGACGAAAAAAACTCCAATTTCGTAAAATAATAAGGGTTCGAATGCGAATGAAGAATAAGCGAGAATATTAATTATGTTTTTTCAAGATTAAGTATTAACAATTTTTGTAAAATATATAATTATTTATAAAAATTAATTATTTTTGCATTTTATTGCAGTTTAGATCACGAATTGTTGAAAATGAAAAACACACTATCTATCATCATTGCATTGTTCGGTTTTACGGCCGCTGCCGTTGCGCAGAATTGGGACCAGATACGTAATTCCGGCAAGTACTACTATGGCGAGGGCTTCAGCGATACTGTAGAAAAAGCTAAAGAGATGGCCCTGTCGTCACTTACGGGAATGATTGCCACAAACGTGTCAAGTGACTTCCAGTATTTGTTGGACGAGAAGAATACCAACGGCGACATTGACCATGAGTCAAAGGTGCTGAACTGCATTAAGACCTATTCGCAGGCGACGCTTACCAATGTGAAGACATGGCAGGTGTCCGACCCGCCCGAATGTGTCATTCGTTGTTATATGGAGTGCGCCGAAATGGAACGCATATTCGAAAGCCGCATACTCAAGGCTAAGGAGTATTTGAAGGTTGCCGAGGAGTATCTGAAAAGGCAGAAGATTGACGCTGCGCTCAAATACTGCTATTGGGCCTACTCGCTCATCTGCTCGGTGCAGTTCCCCAACAATGTCAAGGACGATGCAGGCAATGTGCTTGCCGTCAGCATACCGCAGCGAATTGAGGAGATAATAGACGGGGTGAAGGTTACTTTCGACAAACGTACCGACAATTATGTCGATTTCCTTTTCACTTACGGAGGCGAGCCGGTGTCGAGCATCGAGTTCACATACAACAATGGTCAGGACCTCTGCCTCGGAAAGGCTAAGGACGGCCGAGGCATGGTAGAGGTAAGAAGCTCCCACGAGGGCAAGGTGTATCATATCAACGTAGAGTATGAGTTCAAGGAGCATGCCCGAGGCGACGTGGAGCTTGAGAGCGTGCTGAACGTTATTCCTAAGAAGATGATACCTACGGCTGCCAAAAAGGTCATAGGCAGCGGCGACGGCAATAGCGTTGCCGGCAACAAGGTGAAAAAGGAGGAGAAGATTGTCAATTCGCAAAAGCTGAAGCCTGCGGCCTCGCAGCTGGCTGTCGAAACGGACCGTTACAAGGCTGCTATGGAGGCGGTGCTTAATGCTATTTCGGCACGTCGTTACTCCGACATCGGCAATTTTACATATTTCTCGCTCGACGGCCTCGAGGTATACAACAAGCTCATAGCTTACGGCACGGCGCGTGTCGTAGGCATTCCGAGCATTCAGTTCTTCAAGGGTCTCGACGACTGCGTCGTGGCGCGTGGCCTGCAGATGTCATTCTCTTTCAACAGGGGCAAGAAGCAGACATTCGTCGAGGATGTCATCTTCTACTTCGACAAGGAGGGCAAGATAGACAATATATCTTTCGGCTTGGGAATAGACGTTACGAATGAGATACTGAGCCGTTCGGCAAAGGGGTGGGGCGACGATGCCCGTGAGATTCTGCTCGAATTCCTCGAGAACTACAAGACGGCCTATGCTTTGGAGAGGCTCGACTACATAAAAAGCATATTCTCGGACGACGCGCAGATTATAACAGGCAAGGTGCTTAAGGTAAAGCCGGGCTTTAACCCTGCAAACGAAAAGAATATCTCAATCGAGGGCCAGAAGGCCATCGAGTACACTCACCTGACGAAGAAAGATTATATAGAACGCCTGAAGAGGGTCTTTGCGAACAACGAGTTCATCAATATCAACTTCTCTAACACGTCGATACGAAAGATAACCAAGATAGCCGACAAGGAGAAGTTCGTGATACAGTTGGCGCAGGAGTATAATTCATCGATATATTCCGACAAGGGATATCTTCTTCTGCTTGTGGATATAACGAACAAAGAGGAGCCTCTTATCGAGATACGAACATGGCAGCCCGACGAGATTGACATGGACAATGTCTTCCATGAGGGAATGTTCTATACTAATTGAGCCTGACATTTAGCGACACATGAAGTGAAGGGGCTCAGAATTGTAGCAAAAGAGAATTTTTACTACGTTCGAAATGAACAAGGCTATGAACGGCCGGCGAAGCATCTCAAAAACTAATAACTTAGGAACAAATAACTATTTTATGAGAAAACATCTTATTATATTATTGTCATTATTCGTATCAACCGTAATGGCGCAGCATCTGCCAAAGTTCTCGGTCGTGAAATTCGAGGAGCGTCCTTTCGACACGGCCGCCAATGACGAACGCTACAAGGAGATAGACGGCAACGGCGAAGCGTTCTCGATTGTCAAGTTGGTGTCGGCAGTCCCCGACGATGACCTGCGTGCCTACAATTTCGACTTCGGCCTTTGCGAGCATCGCATAAAGAACGTCAATGGCGAGGTATGGGTATACGTGCAGCGTAACGCCATGCACGTGACAATCAAGCGTACAGGGTACAGCACCCTGAAATATGAGCTTAATACAACGGTGCAGCCGGGCAAGGTCTATGAGATGGTGCTGTCGAGCGAGCCGAAAAAGGTGCAGAAGCAGATGGTATGCTTCAGCGTGTCGCCTGCCGATTCTCAGGCTACAATCATGTATAAGCGTGAGGGCTCAGGCGCGGACGAGGCCCTGCTCGGACAGGTAGACGCCGACGGACAGCTTGCCGAGAACCTGGAACTCGGCACGTATACATATAAGGTGCTGTCAAAGAACTACCATAACAGCGAGGGACGCATAACGCTCAGCGACATCGAGAATACTCATGTCGAAGAGGTTATCCTTCGTCCTAAGTTCGCCCGCATCACTCTGTCGGCCGACGCCGGGGTTGAGATAATCATCGACGGCGAGAAGGTGGGCGCCGGCAGCTGGAGCGGCACGCTCAATGCCGGAAACTACAATGTCGAATGCCGCAAGGCGGGCTACAAGACCGCTACGCAGCCAATAAAGGTCGAAGAGGGCAAGGACGAAAGCATAAAGCTAAAGCCGCTTACCCCAATCCTCGGCACGCTGTCGTTGAAGTCATCGCCGCTCGGAGCGTCGATATCAATAGACGGCAAGGCGTACGGCAACACCCCAAGAAACATAAACAACCTGCTTATCGGAACTCATACTGTGGTCGTTTCAAAAGAGGGTTACCTGAGCAAGACTATTACTGTTGAAATTAAGGAAAACGAGACGGAATACCAGACTGTAGCATTGGACAAGAAACCCAAAAACGGCTCGCTTCTCGTTACCTCATCGCCTAAGGGCGCTACTGTCACCGTCGGCAGCCTTAAGTATGGCGAGACTCCTTACACCGTGAGCAATCTGCTCCCGGGCTCGTATAACGTATATGTGGCGAAGAAGGGCTACCAGAGCGACGTGCAGTTGGTAAATGTAGCCGCGGGCGAAACGAAAAAGGTGAATTTCATCCTTTCCAAAGAGGCTAAGTCGTCGTCGGCTTCAACAAAATCTTCTTATAAGTCAAAATCCTACAAGAGAAGCTCATACAAGTACAGAAGCTCTAAGTGGAAGAATTATTTCAATGTGGGCTTGACTGCCGATATCGGCGTTATGGGTTACGAGGACGACTACGGAGAATATGATTTGTCGGCATTCTCTGCCGCCGGCGGTCTTCTTTTCAGAGTAGGCTCTTATGAAAAGAACTGGTTTAACTTCATTACAGGAGCTAAATATCAGTATGTCCTATGCGGTGATTTGGACTCGCATCAAATAACGTTCCCTCTTAACGTGAACTGGAACTATCTGCGCGGCAGCGATTATAGCTTCTATTTTGGTGTTGGTTATGAACCGGGTTTCGAATTCTATGATGAGAGTCTCTATTATGTCGATACAATAAATATTAGCTATTTCGGTATGACTTCAAGACATCATGACCTAAGTGCGTTTATCAAGGTGTTTGGAATTTATGCTGACGTAGAGAGCGGTAGCGAGGTGCCCGTGACAATGGGAGTAAGCTATACATACTATTTTTAATAGAGTTGAGGGTTGAGGATTGAGAGTTTAGAGTTTAGAGTTGAGGGTTTATCTCCCTTAGTAGCCCTTAGTAGCCCTTAGTAGCCCTTAGTTGCCCTTAATTATCCTTAGTTGCCTTACCAACCTTAATATAAAATTGCAATTAACAATATTATGAAAAAACACCTTATTATATTATTGTCATTATTAATTGCATCAACTGCGATGGCGCAGCAGTTGCAGAGTTTCTCTGTGGTGAGCTTTGGCGAGCGTCCTTTCGACACGGCGGCCAATGACGAGCGGTACAAGGAATATGACGGCAATGGCGAGTTGTTCTCAATAATCAAGCTTGCGTCGAACAACCCCGACGACGACCTGCGTGCCTACGATTTCGACTTCGGCCTCTGCGAGCATCGTGTAAAGAGCGTCAATGACGAGGTATGGGTTTATATCCAGCGTAACGCCATGCACGTGACAATCAAGCGTGCGGGCTACAAAACAGTCAAGCATGAGCTTAACACCACCGTTCAGCCGGGCAAGGTCTATGAGATGGTGCTTTCGGCGGCCCCTAAAGTGATACAGCGTCAGTTGCTTATGTTCGAGATATCCCCGGCCGACTCCGAGGCTTTGATAACCTTCAAGCCCGAGGGCAGCGGCGAGGAGTACAAGCCCTTCGGCAACGGCAAGGTCGATGCCGGCGGCCGTTCTGCCATGAGCCTTGAACTTGGCAAGTACGTTTACAAGATATTCTCTACGAACTACCATGCGACCGAGGGCATAGTAACGCTTGATGCTCCCAATGAAAAGCATATCGAGAAGATAGAACTACGCCCCAACTTTGCCAATGTGGCGTTGAATGCCCAGAGCGGTGTCGATATTTATATAAATGACGAGAAAAAAGGCACAGGCTCATGGAACGGCAAGCTCTCTCCCGGCACATACGGCATAGAGTGCCGCAAGGACAGGCACAAGAGCAGCGTTGAGACAATAACCGTAGAGGCAGGCAAGGATATGACCCTGCAGCTGCAGCCTCTCTCTCCCATTACGGGAACGCTTTATTTGAGTACCAATCCTTTGGGCGCTAAGATTGTCATTGACGGCAAGCAGCATGGCGAGACTCCCGACTTTGTCGAGGGGTTGCTTATAGGCGAGCATAGGGTGGAACTGGCCTATCCCGGCTACGGAAAAGAGACCTTGACGGTAACGATAGAGGAGAACGCTACGGCAGAATATAATATTGAGTTGAAGAAATCCTCTTCGCAAAAGTCGTCATCTTCATCTACAGGCGTATCCGGCGGCCATGAATATGTCGATTTGGGCTTGCCGAGCGGTCTTAAATGGGCAACCTGCAATGTCGGGGCAAGCAAGCCCGAAGAGTACGGCGACTACTTCGCTTGGGGCGAGACAAGCCCAAAGAGCAGCTATAAAAAAAGCAACAGCGTCACCTACGGCAAGAGGATGGGCGACATTGGCGGCAACGACCGGTACGATGCCGCCCGAGCGAACCGGGGCGGAGATTGGCGACTGCCTACCAAAGCCGAGTTCGATGAATTGCTTAATAGCAACAACTGCACCTGGACTTGGACCACTCAGAACGGCGTGAACGGCTACAAGGTCACAAGCAAAAGGAACGGCAACAGTATCTTCCTTCCGGCTGCGGGCTACCGTAACGGAACGTCGCTCTACAACGAAGGGTCAAACGGTAACTACTGGAGTTCGACTCCGGACGAGAGCAGTGACTACTACTCGTGCAGCCTGAACTTCTACAGTGGCGGCCACTACACGTATTGGAGCTACCGTTACCGCGGGCAAAGCGTGCGCCCTGTCTCAGAATAAAAAATTATAGACGAGCCCTTTGGCGAGTCAATAAAAAGCTCAGCTTTTATTGCCCGCAGGCCGCGCGAGCAATGGCGGGCAAACAGAAAAGCGGAGCTTCATTCAATTAATTTGATTCATTTCCGCCGGAACTATTGAGTGTTCCGGCGGCCAAAAAAATGTTAAGTTTAAGAAGTGACTATGAAAAAAGTTTTTTTTGCGATTATAGCCCTTTTATGTGTCTCGGCTTTTACCGTGCACGGGCAGAACAGGCATGCGTTGCTCTTCGGGCTCGGTGAGCAGCAGGACAAGTCCTGGGGCAAGATAAACGGCGACAAGGATATTGATTTCGCCGTTAAGATGCTTGCAGAAATGGGCTATGCCGACATCGTGACTCTGAAGAACGAACAGGCTACAAAAGCGGCGATGCTCGCGGCTTTCAAGGAGCTTGCGGCTAAGTGCGGCAAGGGCGATATTGTATATGTGCATTACTCGGGACACGGGCAGATGGTTACTGACCTCAACGGCGACGAATCTTTCAAATGGAGCGGCAAGCATTCGATGTGGGACGAGTCATGGGTGCCTTATGACGCTTACATGGTCTACTGTGACAAGGACAAAGGGGAGAAGCATCTTACCGACGATGAGGTGGCTGCCTCATTGACTGCCATAAGGGAAAGGATAGGCAATGAAGGCGAGCTTGTGGTGGTTGTAGACGCCTGTCACAGCGGCGACGCTACATGCGGTGACAGGGATGTCCCGGTAAGGGGAATAGGAGTGAAGTTCTGCATTCCGCAGGACAACAGCATTCCCGTTGAAGAGCCCAAGAAAGAACTGTGGCTGACTGTCAGCGCATGCAAGCCCTTCCAACTGAATATGGAGATGAAAGAGCCGCAGGTGGGCAAGCTGACCTATGCTCTTTATCTTATGGGAAAAGATGCCTTTGAAATGGATAGCGAGGCTTTGCAGGCAAGGCTGTCGGAGTTCATGGAAAGGCATAAGGGCTTTCTGCCTCAGACGCCGATGGTGACCGGCATGAAAAAAATATCGGGCGAGTAGGGTTACTTTTTGCCTGTTCATTCATTAAACTAATGAAAGCGATGAGAGTTCTTTGGGGAACAAAAAGAGAGTATAGCGACATTGAGGTTGTCGAGGGGCTGCAAAGGCGTGACGCATCGGTCGAGGAATGGTTCTACGATTCGTCAAAAAAATATTTCAACAAGTGTTTCAACGAGATATTTTTTGACAAGGACCGTAAACAGGAGGTCTTTCAGACGGCGTTCATAAAGCTTTGGACCGAAATAGAGAACAAGCGTATAAAGGTTATCGACGGCTGTTTGTGTCGGCAGCAGCGTAGCGGGGCTTATGAGCCCATGAACTGCAACCTTACGACATTCTTAATGGCTTTTGCAAGGACTGAGCACCGGGAGCTTGTTCGTAATGTGCATGACTGCTATTTCGAGGAGGTTTACGACTCCGCAATGCATGACTCGCTCTTTGCTGTCGATGGCGAATATGACAATGCCGACGAGCTGAAGAACAGGATTGTGGACGAATGCATAATGAACATGTCGCCGAGCTGCGTCGAAATTCTTACAATGTTCTACTACAAAGGCATGAGTCTCGATGAGATTCTTGTCGCAAGAAACGAGAATACAAGCAAGGATGGGTTGAAAGCGGCTAAGAACAAGTGCATGACTACTCTGAAGAAACGTGTGCTTGAAGAGTATAACAGTTGCAATGTAGGGTGATGTTTGAGTTTAGAGTTGAGTGGGTAACGATTAACGTTTAACGATGAACGATTAACGATTAAAGCCGTAGGCTTCGACGGCATGAGCAGCAATTGGTCAAGCGTAGCATCGCTGAAGGTGATGCCGCTTGGGTTGCGGTAGCGAATGCCGTCAACAGATTAACGTTTAACGGCATTTGTCATCCTCGAACGGAACGCAGTGAAATTAACGTTTAACGATGAACGATTTGCGATTAAAGGGTAGGGTACTTTAAATATATATGCTATGATTGACAATGAAAATAAGACAGTACGGGACGATGATGCTCAAAAGAGAATCATTGAGCGTCTGGGCGAGCGTGGCAGCAAAATGGAAAAGATGCAGCGCTGGGAGCGTGCCTCAAGAAAAAGCCGTATCTCTCTTTATACCGCAATCTCGGTCGCAGCCTCTCTTCTGCTGCTTGTGGTGATAAATCCTTTTGCTTCAAGGCCTGCGAATGCCATTGAGGAACTGGGTATAATGCAACCTGCGTTCAGCGTTCACCGCGGCTCGGCAGAGGGCGTGGCTCAAGTAGAGGATTTTATTGACGCCGGTGAGTATTACAAAGCGCTCGACCTTGTCGAGGATATGCTCAAGAGCAGCGAACGCAGCATCAAGCGTGCCGAGAAGGTGGCTCTGTACGACGACGAGGAATGGCTGTACGAGTATAAAAGCGAGAAACTGTTCAATTCGGAACTGCGTTGGACATATATCTACTTGCTCATAGTGCTTGAGTGCGAGAGCACTGCCGTGAAGCACTTGAAACGTTATATCGGCGATACGGAGTTCTGCGAACACCAAGCCGAAGCGGAAAAACTGCTTAAGGCATTGACATGAGGATTAACGAGGAACGAGGAACGTTTAACGATTAACGAGGAACGTTTAGCGATTAACGAGGAACGATTAAAGCCGTAGGCTTCGACGGCATAAGCAGCAATTGCTCAAGCGTAGCATCGCTGAAGGTGATGCCGCTTGGGTCGCGATTAACGCACGTTGTCAAAGTTGAAAGTTTAGAGTTGAGAGTTTAGAGTTGAGAGAATGTTGACGGCGATTAACGAGTATTTGTCATCCTCGAACGGAACGCAGTGAAGTGAAAACAGCGAGTAAGCAAGCGAAAGCCAAGTTTACTTGAGCTTTCACTGCGAGCGAAAGCTGTTTCGCCGTAGGCAGTGGATCTCTAACGTTCAACGATTAACGATTAGCGATTAACGAGGGCTCATAGTAACCTAAGCCACCTTAGTCCCCTTAGTTGCCCTTTGCCCGCTTAATTTGATTTTTTATATATTTTACACTCATTCAGTAATTTGTATTGAAATATTTAGCTTTTTTATAAAAATAATTTAATTTTGTAGGGTTACTTTTTGAAAAAGGTTGCTTAAACATATAAAGAGAAACAATTAAACATTTATTAATACATTAAAATTATCACTATGAAAAAGATTTTTGCATTATTGATTGCGATGTTGATTGCAGTTCCGGCTATTCAGGCTCAGTCTATGGACGACATGAAGAAGGATGCTCTCAAGGCTCAGAAGAGAGAGACAAAGGCAGCTATTGACGCTTTGAACAAGAAGGCTCCTAAGATTGCACGTAAAGAGGCTAAGAAATTCAAGAAAGAGGGTTGGCAAACAACTCCGGGCGCTCTGCCTTTTGAGAAGCAGTTCGAGCGTTCATACGTTCTTCAGTATGAGTTCGACGACGAAGGCTATCCTAAATACATCATGGCTGAGGCTATGAGTGTCGGCGCTAACTATGACGCTGCAAAGATGCAGGCGTTAGAGCTTGCAAAGCAGAACCTTGCCGGCCAGATACAGACAGAGGTTACTGCTTTGATAGAGAATACCGTTGCCAACGAGCAGTTGCCTAAGGACCAGGCTGAGTCTATCGCTTCAACGGTTGCTGCAAGCAAGAACCTTATCTCTCAGTCTATCGGCCGTGTTATTCCTGTTGTTGAGGGATACAGAAAGAACAACAAGGGCAACTATCAGGTGTATTATCGTGTAGCTTATAACAGCGACGCTGCATACGATGCTGCAAAGAAAGTTATCCGCAAAGAACTTGAGAAGAAGGGCGGCGACCTTCACAAGAAGCTTGACGAGTTGATGTTCTAATACAAATTCACTTATAACCCTTCTTGTCTTCTGCTTTTAATATAGCCGGGAGGCAAGAAGGTTTTTTATTTCTTAAAAAATAAAATCTTATGAAACGATATGTACTTTCATTGTTGCTGATGCTTGTCTCCTTGTTCGCTTTCTCGCAAAACGATAACGGCAAGGTAAGGGACGGCTACGACGCTATCCGTGAATCGATGCTTGAGAAGTTCCGTGCCTCCAAAGACGAAATGGCTAAGGAATATACAAGCTTCAGGGATAGGGTGATGAAGGAGTATGTCGATTTCGTAAGAAAGGCGTGGGACATCTTCGAAGGCGAGCCGATACCGGCACCCGAAGAGGAGCCAGTTCCGCCTGTAGTCATGCCTGACGAGGACAAGGTTCTTCCGATAGATGACACCCCCGTGCCTATTAACATTGTCGTTGAACCGGAACCGGAGCCGTTCGTTCCGCAGCCAAAGCCGATAGAGCCCATAAAGGTGGTGCCTGAGGTGAAAGATGTCGTCAGGTTCTCTTTCTTCGGTACTGACGCAAGCGTGCGTTTCGATGTGGCCGAGAAGGTGGTGCTTGCCGGCGTGGACGGCAATTCGGTAGCCGACGCCCTTGAAAGAATGGCGGCGCAGACGCACGAGAATATGATTGCCGACTGCCTTGCGTTAAGGGAAAAGCACTCTCTGAGCGACTGGGCGTACATTAATATGCTTCTTGAACTATCGAAAGAGATATATGGCGATGACGAGAACAGTGCGGCGCTGCTTACCGCATATATCTTCATGCAGTCGGGCTATAAGATGAGGCTGGCTACCGATAATGCCAAGCTTTACATGCTCTATGCGAGCAAGCATCTGGTATATGAGAAGCCGTGCTTCATGGTGGGCGACGACAGGTACTATCCCGTTGGGAATGTTCCGCCACGCCTGCATATATGCGAAGCGTCGTACGTAAAGGAGAAACCGCTGTCGTTAATCGTAGCGACACCTCAGCTGTTCAAGTATGAGCCTGCGGAGACGCAGCATGTGGCATCGGTCGATTATCCCGACTTCGGCTTTGACGTCGTGGTGAACAAGAATCTTCTCGACTTCTATTCTACGCTGCCTACGTCAATGATAGGCGAGAACATGTATTCACGTTGGGCTATGTATGCCAACACTCCGTTCGACAGGAGCGTGAAAGAGCGTTTCTATCCTCAGATAAGGAAAAAAATCGAGGGCATGAGCGAGCTCGATGCCGCCAACAGAATCCTGAACTTTGTGCAGACAGGATACACATACGAGTACGACGACAAGATGTGGGGCGGCGACAGGGTGTTCTTCCCCGACGAATCGCTTTTCTACAAATATAACGACTGCGATGACAGAAGCGTCCTTTTCTCAAGGCTGGTGAGAGACCTCCTGGGGCTCGATGCGGCGCTTGTCTTTGTGCCGGGGCACGTGCTTGTGGCCGTCGCTTTCAACGACGACGTCAAGGGCGGGTATGTTACGATAGACGGCCGTAAGTTCACTCTTTGCGAGCCGACATGTACCAATGGCGCCCCTGTGGGCTGGAGCAACGTCGGCGAAAATACCGAGTTGAACGTCTACCTTCTGCAGAATCAGTAAATTTTAGGGCAAGGGATTGGCTTTCTTGAAACTCGGGAAGACAGCATTGTCAAGGGTGACTAAGGGTAACTAAGGGTAACGATTAACGATTAGCGAGGAACGATTAACGAGGAACTATTAACTCTCAACTTTGACAACGTGCGTTAATCGCACCCCACGTGGCAACATCTTCGCCGTTGCTTCACGTGACTATTTGCTACGCACGTTATCGAAGCTAAGTAAGCCTCCGATAAAGTACATTCAATAAATTAGCCGCTACTAACGGTGACTACCTGCTAGTGGCGGCTATTAATTGTCAGTGGGGTGCTATTTCCTGCTATTATCTGCAAGTGGTCGCCAGTTGCCAGGTAGTAGCAGAC
>JAFTRV010000104.1 GCA_017462065.1 Bacteroidaceae bacterium | reverse complement strand
TACTTTTTCACGAGAGAAAAAGTAATGAGAGAAAAAACGGCTTATTGTAACAACCGGTAGCTTAAGGTTGAGGACTGCGGTAGAATATAAGACGAGCGACAGCGAGGTTTTTGTTTTAACCAAAAAGTTGCTTGGCCCCCCCAACTTTTGCTGGTGAGCCCAGGCTCCTGAATGAGCTGTTTAAATAAAGAAAGTGTGGAGCCCGTTCGTTTATCTAACAGGAGGTTGTGGAAGGACCCGAACAGAAATAAACGATGCAATACCCCACACCTGAATAGTATGAGAATATGCGCATGGCATATACACATAGCTAAACAAGGAATGAGTGCCGTCCGTTTGCCTATCTGTTCTGAAACTTCCACATTTCCCTATTATAGGCTAAAGCGAAAAACACTTTCTAAAAATATGTCTGTCGGGCAATTGCCCGACATTGCAAATTTAAAGTTTTTTTCAAAAACGAACAACACTCATTCGGGATATTGCACATAAAAATGCAAAAACCGATATGTATATCAGCAAACATGACGAGCATGTTGCCCGTCATGTATATTAATTATGTATAATTCTTTAGAAACCCGACGGCTTCAGCTGCAGGCCTACAGTCTCGGCAAGGCCGAACAGCAGGTTCATGTTATGTATGGCCTGTCCGCTTGCGCCCTTCAGCATATTGTCTATAATGGATGTTATAAGCAGCTTGTTGTCGAACTTCTCGAGGTGAATAAGGCACTTGTTCGTGTTGAGTACCTGCTTCAGGTCAAGCGGCTTTGTCACTACATGAGTAAACGAGTCGCGCTCATAGTATCTCTCGTACATCTTGTAGAGCGTGTCAATGTCGAGGTCGCACTTAACTACGAGGGTCGCATATATTCCGCGCGGGAAGTCTCCACGGTAGGGGATGAAATCAATCTCGCCGTCATAGTCGGGCTGCAGCTGCTTGATGCTCTGCATTATCTCCGGTATATGCTGGTGGCGGAACGGCTTGTATACGCATATATTGTTGTTTCTCCAGCTGCTTCGTGTGGCTTCGGACTGTTGGGCGCCTTCGCCGGTGCAGCCCATAATGGCATTGACCGAGATGTCGCCTTTGAGAAGCTGCTCTTTGGCAAGCGGCAGCAGGCCAAGCTCAATGCATGTGGCGAAGCCGCCGGGGTTCGATACATAGCGGCTCTTGCATGTGTTGCGGCGGTTAAGCTCAGGCAGTCCATATATAAAGTCGTTATTGGGGCTTTTCAGGCGGTAGTCCATAGAGAGGTCTATGATTTTCATCTCGTCGGGCAGTGCATGGCTCTCCATGAACTTGCGTGTCTCGCCGTGCGCCGTGCATATGAACAGCAGGTCAATCTGCTCGAACGGCATCTTGTCCGTGAAGACAAGGTCCGTGTCGCCGTGCAGGCCTGAATGAACGTCTGCGATGCGGTTGCCTGCGTTGCTGACGCTGTGTACGAACTTGATGTCTACTTCGGGGTGGCACACCAACAGTCGTATAAGCTCTCCTGCCGTGTAGCCTGCTCCGCCAATTATGCCTACTTTAATCATGTGTATGTTCCTCTTTTTTTGTTTTGTGCGTAAAGATATTAAAAACAGATGAAATAATAAAGCGTGATGCGGTATTCCTCCTAATCATCTATTGCGGTACGCTCGTTCTGCTCCTTAAATATCCGGTATTATGTTCCTTAAGGCTCTCAGTACCATGCCTCTGCTTACATTCTCGGAAATGACAATCATGACAGTGTCATCGCCTGCTATTGTGCCTAAAATCTCAGGGAAGTTGCTGTTGTCGATGTTGTATGCCAATGTCGCGGCGTAGCTCGGCCTTGTTCTTATAACGGCAATATTGCCCGAGAACTTTATTGATACGAAACCGTTTACCTGCTGTCCCGGCGTGACTGGGCGTACATCCTCGCCTCCCTCATTGTGCCTGTATTGCTGTTGCTTGGTGAGTACGTATCTGTATCGGCCTTCCGATGCTACGCTCTTGACTACACGCAACTGGTGCAGGTCGCGCGACAGAGTCGCCTGTGTCAGCTTGAAACCCTCTTTCGCAAGTTCGTTCAGCAGCTCCTCCTGGCTGCCAATCTCTTGCGTCGATAGGATAAGTCTTATGGCGTCGAGCCTTGAGTTCTTAACTTTCATTATTGTATATTTATTCTTTCCTTTTGCAAAAATAGCAACAAACGAACAAGAAATATGAAGCTTGCTTCAATATTTTTTACAGAGAGTGCAGTATATTTTCAAGCTTGGCTTAAAAGTAGGTGCAACCATCCTCCTGCCTATCAAAAGGACATAAAGAAAGCAACATTTTGGATGTTGCTTTCTTTATGTCCTTTTAGTCAAGTTCCTGGTCAGCTTCGTAGCCGGCGAACTCTCGAATCTTGTTCTTGAGCATTGCGAACTGCTTGAACAGGTCATGAACGGGCTTCTCGCCGTCCTTGTGCATGGGGGCCTTGCAGTAGAACGACATGAACTCCTGTATTCCGTACTCGCCCGCACGCAACGCAAGGTCGCTGAACAATATAAGGTCAAGCACCAAAGGAGCCGCAAGAATAGAGTCGCGGCACAGGAAGTTCACCTTTATTGTCATCGGGTAGCCCATCCAGCCGAAGATGTCGATGTTGTCCCAGCTCTCCTTCTCATCGCCGCGAGGAGGGTAGTAGTTTATGCGTACCTTGTGGTACATGTCGCTGTATAGCTCGGGGTAGACGTCGCTGTCGAGGATGTTCTCCAATGCCGAGGTCTTGCTGCGGCGCTTTGTCTCGAAGTTCTCGGGGTTGTCAAGGACAACGCCGTCCCTGTTGCCCAAAATATTTGTAGAGAACCATCCTGTCACGCCGAGCTGACGTGTGAAGAATGCCGGTGCAAGAACCGTCTTCATCATGGTCTGGCCGCTCTTGAAATCCTTGCCTGTAATCGGTGTCTTTGTCTCCTCGGCAAGCTCCCACATCGCCGGTATGTCTACGCACAGGTTAGGAGCGCCCATGACGAACGGGCAACCCTCACGCATAGCTGCGTATGCGTAACACATGCTTGGCGCGATGTTCTTGACGTCATTGGCTTTCATCGCCTCCTCGAATGCCCTAACGGTGCCATGAACCTCGTCATTGCGTGGAATGTATTTCTCGGTGCTTGCAATCCATATAACGACCACGCGCTCGCAGCCATTCTCTTTCTTGAAGGTGCGTATATCCTCGCGCAGCTGTTCTGTAAGCTCCCAACGGCTGTTGCCTGCCTTTACGTTCGGACCGTCGATGTTGCATGCGTAGCTTTTGTCAAACAGAGCCTTGTATGGCTGTATGGCTTTCAGCTCCTCTTTTACAGGCTCAATATCCTGCAGCTTAAGCACGTTGGCCTTTATCGCAGCGTCGTATGCGTCATCCTCATAAATGTCCCATGCTCCGAACACAATATCGTTGAGGTCGGCTACGGGAACAATGTCCTTTACCTCCTTATAGCATTTATCCTTGCCTTTTCCAATGCGCATTATTCCTTCGCAGGCGAAAGAGCCTATAGGCTTAGCGAGCCCTTTGCGGGCCATAAGGGTACCAATGATAGTTGTTGTAGTTACCGCGCCCAATCCGACGCACATTACACCAAGTTTTCCGTTTGCGGGTTTTACAAAGTTCTCTTTCATCGTTTCAGTTTTCTTTTATTTAGCAAAAGAACGGTTTTTTATTGAACAAACCTAAAATTTATGTAAAATGTTCTGGCGAAATAATTATTTTTTCACATTTATATTACAATTCCTCAAAATTGACCGATAAAATTGATTGTATAAGCATAAGTCAATAAATGCATGCTCTTTATAGCGGCCTTACGCCTCAAGCAATGTCTCTTTTATTATCTCGCTTACTGTTGGGTGCGGGAACACGCATCTTTTTATCTGCTCCACGCTCATGCCGCAGCTTATGGCAAGGCTTGCCGTGCTTATGAACTCGCTCGACGGGTTGCCGAGCATATGCATGCCTATGACTTTTCCCTCTTTGTCAGTCAGTATCTTGCATAGGCCTGTCACGCCTTCGTTCTCGGCGACGAAACGGCCCGAATATGTCATCGGCAGTTTGTGCAGCCTGTACTCAATGCCGGCCTTTACGGCCTGTTCCTCAGTAAAGCCGATACCGCTGACCTCAGGGTTGGTGTATACAACGCCTGGTATTGCATTGTATCTCATCTCGTCCGTTCCTCCTGTCATGTGGCTCACGGCAACCTCGGCCTCACGGCTTGCGGTGTGCGCAAGCATGGAAAAGCCTGTCACGTCTCCTGCCGCATATACATTCTTCATGCTTGTCTGCATGCGGCCGTTTACCTTTATGCCGCGTTCGGTCTCTATCGCAATGTTCTCAAGCCCGTATCCGGTCAGTACCGGCCTGCGGCCGGCGCTAACGAGAATCTTCTCGCCTTCTACGCACTCTTCCTCGCCTTCGTTGCCGGTAAAATATACTCTGTTGCCGTCGATACGGGCAACCTTGCATTGCATGTGAAATTTCACTCCGCGCTTTGCATATATGCCGCGCAGCATTTCGCCCGCCTCGCAGTCCATTCCTCCAAGAATCTCGGGCATCATCTCAATCACCGTTACCGGTATGCCCAAGCTGTTGTAGAAACTTGCGAATTCCATTCCAATGACGCCTCCGCCAATTATCACAATGCTCTGCGGCGCCTCGGTCAATGCAATAATCTCTCTGTTCGTAATCACGGCTTCGTTGCCCTCGATGCCGGGAATAGGTGGCACAAAGGCCTCGCTGCCTGTGCATATGAGCAATCTCTCGGCGATGTACTCAGCGCCTGCGCACGAAATTTCTATATGGTTCTCATTGCCGCCTTTGATGAACGCCTCTCCACGTACGACCTCGACATTGTGCGTCTCCATCTTCATCTTTATTCCGGCAACCAGCTTGCGCACGACCTTTGTCTTGCGGTCGGCAATCTTCTTGTACTCATAAGATACCCCCTCGGCTGTAATGCCGTACTTCTTGCCGCCCGTCGCATGGTCGTACATCTTTGCGCTATATAATAATGTCTTAGTGGGTATGCACCCCTCGTTAAGACACACGCCGCCAAGCTCGCGTTTCTCAAAGAGCACTACCTTCATTCCTTTGGCCCCGGCATTCTCCGCAGCCACATGTCCGGCAGGCCCTCCTCCGATTATCGCCAAATCATACATAGCCGATACTGTTAAGAGTTACTTATCTTACTACAACCTTCTCTCCTTTGACAATATAGACGCCTGCTGGCACTTCAATGCGTGTAGTGCCCTCTTTTGCCTTGACGCTGCGCGCCTTGCGCCCATCAACGCTGTATACGGCGATTTCTTCAGCTTTCAGCAAGGTTATTGATATGCATTCGCCGCCCTCTATGAGCATTTCTGCGCCTGTGTAGCCAATGCCCGTTGTCTGGCTGAAATTCACGAAGCAGTCCTGCAGCCTAAGCTCATTGTTGTCGCCATTGACGGCAAGAGCCTTCTTGATGTCGATTCTTCGGTTGGCCTCACTTATGACGTCTGTGGCGCTTACGGTGAGGCTTACAATAGCGTCGTCTCCTGTTGTGAATGTCCGGTCCTCGTCGGAATATGCGATAAAGCGGTAAATATTGTCACCCTTGTCTGCATACGAGAAGTTGTGTCCTTTCAATGCCTCTTCGCCCTGAACGTCAATCATCATTACTCCGTTCGGCAGTTCAACGTCGAACTGTATGGCCTTGTACGGCTCTTCGTCGTAGCTCAGCAATTTGACCTGCATGGTCTCAACATCGCCCATTTCAAGGACGAAGTCATCAGAGTGCATCTCGCCTGCTGCAAGCGTCTTGCTGTACCAGTATGCCGCAGAGGGCGCGTCTCCGCTTTTTATTAGCCCTGCGACCGCCCTTGCATCGGCAATCTCAATCGTGCCGTTCTTGTCATAGTCGGCCTTAGCGCTGCTCATCTTGGCATCGGTGTTGCCGTTGAGGTGGGCTGTGATAAGTGCCGCATCAAGTATCGTAACGGCATTGTCGCAGCTAACGTCGCCCGGAACGGCATAAATGATGTCGTCAATGTCGTATGAGTCAAGGTTCTCGTATATATGGTTTTTCCTTTTTGTAAGCCAACTCTTGTGACGCTCATTGTCTGCCTCGGTGAAACTGTTGTTCCACAGTTCGCTGTTGTGCTGGAAAGAACTCTTTGCGAATTCATAGTAGCAATCAACATAATCCAACAGTTCGTCAATGGAGTTGTTTTCTATAAATTCTTTCCAGATCTTGTAGTAATGCTTCTTGAAGGCCTCCCTGCTTGTCAGGTCACCGATAAACTGACTTGCCTCGAATTCGTAATTGATGATACTGCTTTCGGCTCCATATATGCAGTAACTGTCGTTGCCGTATTTACGCCCCTCTTCATATCCGAAACCCCAGTCAAAATCCCATATCGGGCCGAACTTAAGTTTTGAACTGCTGCTGTTCTCGTCCTCTTTGAAAAGGAATGTGCTTTTCGGGTGGCAAATCTCCTGGTTAAGAGAAAGGTCGTTAGGGAACATGAAACGTGCGAAAGCCTCCGTGTCTATCATCTCTTCAACATCCTCGCCTGCGGCAAGCGCATCGCAGAATTCGTTCATGTCATTCTTTATTTTCTGAAAACGTGTTTTGGCAGTCTCGTATTCATACTCTGTAAGGTCCGGCTCCTTGACATTGACCGGCAGCATGTACGAGGTTGTCTTGAACTTATAATTCTCGTCGTAATAGGTGTCGAGTTCCAGAAGGTAGCCGAGCTCTTCGTCCACATCCACGCTGTTGTTCGCCATTCCTACCTTTTCGGAAAACATGTAGCTTCCCATGTATCTGCCGTTCATGTATAGCTCAACGGGTACAATGTGGTTTGTGTATGCCGCGCCTGACATCTGGCCAATCTTCATTGATATCGCATTGGCTATATGCGAGCCGCTCTGGTAGTTGGCAAGCAGCACCCAGCTCTTGCCTTTTGTCATTCCGAAAGGCTTTACCTTTTCGGCGAACTTAAGGCGGTAGGGCTTCTTGCTGTAGTTCCAAGTTGTGTTGCCTCGTCCCTTTATCTGTACGGAATCCTCAAAGTTCTCGTATACGCCGTAGCCTGTTATTCGGAACTTTGCGTCAAGGTAGTAGTCCTTGCTTGTGACGAATTCTCCGCCATCAATGTCAATGTCTATTCTTGGCACCTTATTAATGCTTTCTGTCAGCCAGTTTATGTTTACTTTATACTGGTTGCCATACGGTATACGCCTGTATTCATATACGGCATCCTGCAGCTTCACGGATTCTGTCGTGACTTTCTCGACCTCGTAAAGACGCAGCTCGGCGAGCACAAGGTGGTTTTTGCTGTATTCGCATCCTGTCTGAACAAATCTTATCTTAGAATAGCTTCCTTTAAGGTCTATTGTCGGGGTCGTGTATGTCCCGTTGGGCTGCTGAACAGGCAAGCCGTCGGCGTCGGCTGTGAATGTGCGGACATTGTTCCAGACCTCGCCGTCGTCGCTTACGTGAATCTCAAATCCCAACGGGTTGTACCCGTTGGACGGCCTTGTCATGTAGTACAGCTGTATCATCTCTACGCTTTCGGATAAGTCGAACTGAATGTAGGGGTATACCGATGCGTCATAGTTCGGGTCGCCCCATGTTGAATGGAATATTGTGCTCTGGTCACCGTCGAGCAGGTTATCAAGGCCTTCGTGTGCGCGGGGCGGCTTGTTGGTAGATAGCATCGACGCTGAAAGCTGAATCTCCTTAGCGTCTCCTGCGCTTGGCTCGCTCCACACCTCGTCCTGTACTTTGACGCGCCCTAGCAAGCTGTATCCGGGGTATGTTACGGTGTATTTCACGCCGTTGGCGAAGCTTTGCCTTGTCTCCTTGCTTACTTGAGGAACTGTGTCCACGTATGCGATGGCTCTGTCGTCGCTGAGGGTGAAGCTTGCCGTGAGCCATTTGCCGATAGAGTTGAGGCTCAGGCTTATCTTGTCTGTTATATTTGCCGCAACTGCGTCTATGAAGAGGTTAGGGTTGTACTTGTTATTGAACTTGTACGACACCATTGTGGGGAATGCCGGCTTTACCGTAGAGACGCTGTCATATTCTTCGCTTGTATAGTATACGACCTCGTCGTTCTTCAAGGGTATATACAGTTTATTGCCTTCCGTATAATGATTGCCGTCTATTAATGACATTTCATACATGTCGATATCCCCGTTCGTGAGGTATACGCATATGAGGTTCTCGTCAATTTTATCTTCTTCATCATCGTCCTCTGTCTCTCCGCCTCCTGCGTCGGTCGTGACCAATGTGCTGTTGAAAAGCTCAATGTCTCTCTCAATCTGGGCATATATGGCTTCAAATTCTTCGGCGGAATATTCGCTCGCCTTCTCCTTCGCACTGGCTATCGTTTCAAGAGAGCTTTCGAGAATGTCTCTTGAACTCTCGGGGTATGTTCCCGCCACGTAGTTCGGGAAAGCCGAGAACTTGGACTCGGCCAACAGCTTGTTGATGTCGCTGCTGTACTTGTCGAGCTTGACGGACATGTATGCGGCTATGGCCGATTCCAGTTGCTCCTTTGCCGATACGATGCTTGCGTAGCTTGTCGCATCGTTGCTTGTAAGGGCTTCGCTTTCGGCGATTCTGCTTCTCAGGTCGTCGTCCTCGTTCTTTGCGCATAGGCCGTCGAAGTCGCCGTACTGTTCAAGGAGGGAATTCGCTTTGTTGATGATAGGCGCCAGGTACATGTTGGCAATGCTCGACATCTTCAAAGCTTTCTCGTCGAAAGTCGTTTCGCCGACAACGGCCTTGAATATTGACCAGTTGAACGCTATCGGCAAAGAGAAGCCTTTACTATAGTCGCCGTTCTCAAGATATTGCTTGTGCTCAAGGTCGAATGTCTTCATTTTGGACGCGACGTTGTCACGCATCTCTGCTCCGATATAAAATGTTATAGGGCTATTATTGTAAGTGGTATTGTATTGCATCTCAAAATAACCGTCACCGGTAGACGCTATCTTGACTTTTGCAGCCTCTTTTATGTCCGAAGTGCTGAGCTGCCAACCATTTGTGCCGTTGTATTCAGTGGTTGATGCCTCATTGGAGTCCTTGAGGAACTTTTGGCTGGCAGGCCAGTATACGAAATACTCTCCTGCTCCGGTCGGGATAAGCTGCATTATATGCGTTGCCGAAGCCTCTTTGCTGCCGCTTTCGGCACAGCTCATGTAAATCGGTCCGCTGCCGGTATATGTCGTTCCCGTACTTGCCGTAAAAAATGTTTGGGCATTTCCTTTTAATACAAAGAACTGTTTCTCGGCCGAAAGCTCATTCTCTGTCGTTACGGCATCGCCTAATGTGAAATCAACATCACTGTTGTCTTGTTCGTAGCTTGTGCCAAGTGTAATGACTACGCTTGTCAGTGCGTCGTCGGTATTTCTTAGCCGCGACACCCATTCAAGGCTGAACGTTGAAATCTTTTTGTTCAGTTTCAGTTCAATGTAGTGGTAGTCTGTTACGGGCGGTGTGCCATACATTGAATGGAAGTATGTGTTAAGATTGTTGTCGTTCAATGCAGGAAGCCCGCCACCGTCTTCATTCTCGGCAAGAGAATTGTGGTCGGCATTGGACGATGCCTCGTATTCTACCTCGTTGCCTTCGCCATCGTAAACAGCCAGTTCCGACAATGCAAAAATTATATTATTGCCGGCGGGTGTTTGATTGTATTTAGTTCCGGTGACAGTGAGTCTTATTATATCCAGTGTCCCTCCCGGAGTGAAATTGTCGGATTTGAAGTAATAATTTCGCTGATAATAATCGCCTGAGTTACGAAGTTCGCCCGGCAGTCCGTCAAGTGCAGTTATCGTTGCTGACCAGTTCTGTGCGGTTGCGGCAATGATTGATGTCGCTGCGATGAGCGTAAACAATAGTCTTCTCATATTCTTTTGTTTTTTATTTACCTGATGATTGAATGGCTGTGCATTGTCATAATGCAAGGCACAATAATTTGCAAAGTAAAGAAATTAAGGTAAAATAAGGCAAAAAAATACGTTTTTTATTTTAATTAGTATATAAAAATTTAATAATGTGTGATTAAACGGTATTATTTAACAACAAAACATTATCTTCGTATCACTAGTGTCCACTAAAAAAGTGGACGATTAAAATTTAAATAAACTTGGTTCACTAGAACCGAATCGTTCATTGACATTGTTGATATTTGATTTGTCGAAGAGGTCTCTCAAATGAGTTTTATCTGTAAGTGAGATTC
>JAFTRV010000103.1 GCA_017462065.1 Bacteroidaceae bacterium | reverse complement strand
TACTTTTTCACGAGAGAAAAAGTAATGAGAGAAAGACCTACGCATTGTAACAATCCGCAGTTTAAGGTTGAGGACTGCGGTAGAATATAACGGCGAGCGAAAGCGAGGTATTTGTTTTAATCTCACCTACACTAAGCCCTAAACCCTCAACTCTCAACTCTCAACTTTACTCGTTAATCGTTACACGTTAAACGTTAATCTGTTGGCGATAGCGAGTGCCGCCAACATTCTCTAAACTCTCAACTCTCAACTTTAACCCCACTCCGTGGGCTTGAAGTTGCTCACGCTCGCTGTAAAAGCTCAAGTAAACTTGGCTTTTGCTCGCTTACCCTCAACTTTGACAACGTGCGTTAATCGCACCCCACGTGGCAACATCTTCGCCGTTGCTTCACGTGACTATTTGCTACGCACGTTATCGAAGCTAAAGCTTTCAACTCTCAACTCTCAACTCTAAACCCCGAACTCTCAACTTTACTCGTTAAACGCTCAAAATCAATGTGTTATGTGGTTGATGCTTTAAATTGCTGTTTTTTTACAGCATTTTTAATGCGAAATTGCTGTTTTTCCACAGCGGTTTTGTTATATTTGCATGGTCTAACATTTTACGGTATGAAAACTCTTATAGCAAAATTTCGGAATATATTGAATAGCGTGGACACGGCTTACGTCCGCAATATACACGATGCTATTGCATGGGATGACCGCTTAGTGGCAATCCTCGGGGCCCGTGGCGTGGGCAAGACGACGTTGGTTCTGCAGCATATTAAACTGCATGACGATTTGGATACGACGCTCTTTGTATATGCCGACGATTTGTGGTTCTCGGCCCATACGTTGGTTTCGCTTGCCGAAGAGTTCTACAAGTTAGGAGGCAAGGTGCTATACATTGACGAGATACACAAATACAAGAATTGGTCGCAGGAGATAAAAAACATTTACGACATGTTGCCGGGGTTAAAGGTGCGTTATACCGGCTCCTCGATTCTTGATTTGCAGAAAGGCAGTCACGATTTAAGCCGCAGAGTGCTGGAATACAGAATGCACGGATTGTCGTTCAGGGAATATATGGCAATCAATCATGGCACGAATGTCCCGGTGCATGCCCTTGAACAGGTGCTTGCCAATAAAATTGATTTTCCTTATAGCGAATACCGCCCGATAGCGCTCTTTAAGGAGTATCTGAAAAAGGGGTACTATCCCTACTTCAAAGAGCAAGGATATGGGTTGCGCCTTGATAATACGGTAAAGGCCATTCTTGAGGTTGATATACCGAAATTCGCTGAGCTTTCTGTCTCTACGGCCGAAAAGCTTAAGATGCTGCTGTATATCATTGCTCAAAGCGTTCCGTTCAAGCCTAACTATTCAAAGCTCGCTCGCGACCTTGATATTCATCGCAATTATGTGGCGGACTTGGTGGTATGGTTGGAAAAGGCCGGCCTTATAAATCTTCTGCATGATGATGCGCAGGGATACAAGCTGTTAGGCAAGGTCAGCAAGATATATCTGAATAACCCTAACCTTGCCTATGCGTTGTCAGACGAAGAGCCTAATGTAGGCAATGTAAGAGAAACAATATTCTTTTCTTGGTTAAGTGTCACGCATAGTGTGACGGCTTCGAGTGCCGCGGACTTTAAGATAGGCAAGTATACGTTTGAAATCGGCGGCAGAAGAAAAGGCCAGCGTCAGATAAAGGATGTCGATAATGCCTATGTCGTGAAGGACGACATAGAACACGGGCACCTGAATGAAGTCCCATTATGGGCTTTCGGGCTGCTTTATTGATGCCGCCCGGGTGTGGCAAAGGTGAAAGGGGGCTAAGGGAACGATTAACGATTAACGATTAACGGGGAACGATGAACGTTTAACGATTAACGAGGAACGATTAACGTTTAACGAGAATTGCTCACCTGTAAAAGCCGGGGGCTAAGGGCTATTAAGGGAGATAAACTCTAAACTCTCAACTTTACTCGTTAATCGTTACACGTTAAACGTTAATCTGTTGGCGATAGCGAGTGCCGCCAACGTTCTCTCAACTCTAAACCCTAAACTCTCAACTCTCAACTTTACTCGTTCCACGTTATCCCCCCTAACTGCACTTTTTTTTGAAAAAAATAGTATATTTGCACCTTGTAAGTCCTTATTTAGGTATATATAGTACTATATATACTAAAAATTATAACTAATTATCGGATATTATGAGTCTGAAAATAATAGTATTAGCCAAGCAGGTGCCCGACACCCGCAATGCGGGCGGCAAGGCTATGAACGACGACGGCACAATCAACCGTTCGGCGTTGCCGGCTATCTTTAACCCCGACGACCTTAATGCCCTGGAACAGGCTCTCTTGCTCAAGGAGCGTCATGCCGGCAGCAAGGTCACTGTCATAACAATGGGTCCGGCGCGTGCCGCCGATATCCTGCGTGAGGCGCTCTATCGTGGCGCCGACGAGGGCATCCTGCTCAGCGACCGTGCTTTTGCGGGCGCCGACACCCTTGCCACTTCGTACGCCCTCTCTCAGGCGATACGCAAGGTGGGGGAGTACGATGTCATCCTCTGCGGCCGTCAGGCTATCGACGGCGACACGGCGCAGGTGGGCCCGCAGGTGGCTCACATGCTCGGCCTGCCGCAGGTGACGGGCGTACGGCGTGTCATGGAGTCTTCATCGTCGGCTATCGTTGCCGAGCGTGTCATCGACAACGGCGTCGAGACTGTCAAGGCTCCGTTGCCTCTGCTGCTTACCGTAGACGCTGCCGCCGCTCCCTGCCGCCCCCGCAACGCCTACCGCATGCTGCGTTTCCACCGTGCCGCCACTCCTCAGGAGCAGGCCGCTCCGGGCTACGCATATCGGGCACAGGCGGAGCGTGACCCTGCGTTGGCTCTCAAGGAGTGGAGCCTCGAACATGTGGGCGGCGACCCTGCCCGCTGCGGCCTCGCCGGCTCGCCTACAAAGGTCAAGGCCGTAGAGAACGTGGTGTTCAAGGCTAAGGAGAGCAAGCGTCTTACCGCTTCCGACGAAGATATAAAGTCTCTTCTCGGCGAGCTATTGGCTAACCATACAATAGGATAATCTTATGAATAATATATTAGTATATTGCGAAGTGGACGGCAATGCCGTCGCCGGCGTCAGCTTAGAGCTGCTGAGCGAGGGACGCCGCCTTGCCGACAAGCTGGGCGTCGCCCTTGAGGCGGCGGTTGTCGGCGCGGGCCTCGACGCTGTCGCTCCACAGCTTTTCCCTTACGGCGTGGACAAGGTGCATCTTTTCGACGACTGCCGTCTGTCGCCCTACACCACGCTCCCGCACGCCGCCGTGCTGTGCAAGCTCATAAAGGACGAGGGGTATCAGATATTCCTGCTCGGGGCCACCTCTACGGGGCGTGACCTCGCCCCGCGCATCACTGCCGAGCTGCATAGCGGCCTGACAGCCGACTGCACGGCTCTCGAGATAGGCTCCTATGAGGACAAGAGAGCCGGCAAGGTCGTCGAGGGGCTGCTCTACCAGATGCGTCCCGCCTTTGGCGGCAACATCGTGGCGACAATAGTCAATCCTTACAACCGTCCGCAGATGGCTACGGTGCGCGAGGGCGTGATGACAATGAGAACGGTGCGTCCGGCAGGCTATGAGGCCTGCGTGGTGAGGCACGACGTGTCGCAGTATGTCAGCGACGAGTGCTTCGCGGTGTCGGTGCTTGAGCGTCATGTGAAGCCGGCGGCGAACAACCTCAAGAACGCTCCTATCGTCATTGCCGGCGGCTACGGCATGGGCAGCAAGGAGAATTTCGACATGCTGTTCGCTCTTGCCAAGCTGCTGCACGGCGAGGTGGGCGCCACACGCGCCGCCATTGACGCCGGCTACGCCACGCGTGACAGGCAGATAGGCCAGACAGGCGTCACGGTGCGTCCGAAGGTCTATTTCGCATGCGGCATCTCGGGTCAGGTGCAGCATGTGTCGGGCATGCAGGAGAGCGGAATAATAATCTCGGTGAACAGCGACCCCGACGCTCCGATAAACGCCATTGCCGACTATGTGGTGACAGGCAGGGTAGAGGAGGTCATACCTAAGTTAATAACTTTTTATCAGCAGAAATAATGAACTATTATAGCGACAATGATGCTCTGAAGCACTATCTTAAGCACCCTCTCCTGCGTCGTATCGTGGATATGAAGGAGCGCGGGTATGCCGCGAGCGAAGAATATGACTATGCGCCCTGCGGCTTCGACGAGGCTCTGCTCGGCTATGAGCAGGTGCTCGAGCTCGTGGGCGAGCTATGTGCCGACGTGCTCGCTCCCAACGCTGGGCGGGTGGAGGAGTGCGGCCCGTCGCTCAATGACGGGCGTGTGGAGTATGCTCCCGCCACAGCCGAGAATCTCGACCTCTTCCGCAAGGCGGGCCTTATGGGCGTCTCCCTGCCACGACGTTACGGCGGCCTTAACTTCCCCGTAGCGGTCTTTACCATGATACAGGAGCTCGTGTGCCGTGCCGACGCAGGCTTCGGCAACCTATGGGGCTTGCAGGACTGCGCCGCCACCATAAACAGCTTCGGCAGCGACGAGCAGCGCGAGCGCTATCTGCCTATGGTGTCGGCTGGGGCTACGATGTCTATGGACCTTACCGAGCCCGACGCAGGCAGCGACCTGCAGAGCGTCCGCCTCAAGGCAACCTATGACAGCGAGCAGGGGCAGTGGTACCTCGACGGCGTCAAACGCTTCATCACCAACGGCGACAGCGACATTCATCTTGTGCTGGCACGCAGCGAGGAGGGCAGCGTGGACGGCCGAGGCCTCTCGCTCTTCATCTGCGAGAAGAGCTGCGGCCGTGTGAGGACACGCCGCATAGAAGAGAAGATGGGCATTCACGGCTCGCCTACCTGCGAGGTGGTCTTCGACCATGCTCCCGCAGAGCTGTGCGGCAGCCGCCGTATGGGCCTTATAAAATATGTGATGTCGCTCATGAACGGGGCAAGGCTCGGAATAGCCACTCAGAGCGTGGCGATAGCCCAGGCGGCATACTCCGAGGCGCTTGCCTACGCTAAGGAACGCCGTCAGTTCGGCAAGGCTATCATCGAGCTGCCGCCGGTGTATGACATGACTGGCAACATGAAAGCGCGCCTCGACGCCGCAAGGGCTCTGCTGTATGAGACGGCACGCAACGTGGACATGAGCTATCAGTTCGACGAGCTGCAGCGTGAGCGTCCGCTCGCCCCCGAGGAGCGTGCCGAGTCGAAGCTCTTCTCAAAGAGGGCCGACGCCCTGACGCCGCTCATCAAGGGCATGGGCAGCGAGATTGCCAACCTCAACGCCTACGACGCTGTTCAGGTGCATGGCGGCTCGGGCTATATGCGTGACTACGCATGCGAGCGTCTCTACCGTGACGCACGCATCACTTCGATATACGAGGGCACTACGCAGCTGCAGGTGGTGGCTGCGATACGCTATGCCACAAGCGGCTATTATGGCCGGCTCATCGACGAGTACCTCGACTTTGTGCCGTCAGCGGCAGCGGCTCCTCTGTACGCACGCGTGAAGGCTCTCGCCGCCAGCTATGCCGCGGCGCTCGAGAGGGTGGCGTCGTTCAACAGCCAGGAGACGCTCGACTTCCTTGCCCGCCGCATATACGAGATGGCGGCATACTGCATCATGGCGGCGTTGCTGCTGCGTGACGCTGCGGCCGACGAGGGGCTCTTCCTCGCCTCGGCATCACGCTTCACGGCGCTCGCCGAAGCAGCCATTGCAGGCCACGAGAGATATATCGGCAACTTTGAAACGGAACTATTAACACATTACAAACAATAAACTTATGGAGACAACGAACAAATATCTGCGTGTGGCATACACATTGCTGTCACACCGCAATGGTGAGTGCGAAGAGGTTGAGAAGACAACCCGCGAGCAGCCTTTTGCGTTCCTTACAGGCGTGGGCTACACTCTCGACGCTTTCGAGGAGAACCTCAAGGAGCTGAAAAAGGGCGATGAATTCGACTTTACTATCCCGTCGGCCGACGCTTACGGCGACTATGACCCTGACCATGTGCAGGACTTCGACCGCGAGGTGTTCACTATCGACGGCAAGTTCGACTCGGCGCATATATACAACGGCAACGTGGTGGAGATGATGCGTGCCGACGGCTCGCCGATACTCGGTACGGTGAAGGAGGTCACTCCGCTTAAGGTGACGATGGACTTCAATCATCCTCTTGCGGGCTGCGACCTGCAGTTCGTGGGCAATGTGGTTGAGGCGCGCGCGGCTACCGAGGCGGAACTGAAGAAGTTCTATGACTCGCTGAAGGCTTCGTGCAGCGGTGGCTGTGGCGGCTGCAAGGGCGGCTGCGGCGACTGCGACGGAGGGTGTTGTAACGATTAACGAGTAGAGTTGAGAGTTTAGGGTTTAGAGTTTAGAGTTTAGGGTTTAGAGTTTAGAGTTTAGGGTTTAGAGTTGAGAGTTGAAAGCTTTAGCTTCGATAACGTGCGTAGCAAATAGTCACGTGAAGCAACGGCGAAGATGTTGCCACGTGGGGTGCGATTAACGCACGTTGTCAAAGTTTTGAGTTTAGAGTTTATCTCCCTTAGTAGCCTTTAGTAGCCCTTAGCCCCCTTAATTGCCCCTTAGCCCCCGGCTTTTACAGGTGAGCAATTTTCGTTAAACGTTCATCGCTAATCGTTAATCGTTCCCCTTAGTTATTTTACTAACCTTAGCAGTATTATACCTTATGAACAGTACAGGCAGGCTTTTGCGTCTGACGACATTCGGCGAGTCGCACGGTGTCGCAATAGGCGGCGTCCTCGACGGCTTCCCCGCAGGGGTGGTCATCGACGAGGAGTTCGTCATGCACGAAATGGAACGACGCCGACCGGGACAGAGCCGAATAACTACATCACGCAACGAGCAGGATAAGGTGCAGTTCCTGTCAGGAATATTCGAAGGACGTTCCACGGGCACTCCTATCGCCTTTGTCATAAACAATGAGAATAACCGCAGCAAGGACTACGAGAACATGCGGGGCGTATATCGCCCTTCGCATGCCGACTATGTCTATGACTGCAAGTACGGAGTGCGTGACCACAGGGGCGGAGGCCGCTCCTCGGCGCGCGAGACGGCTGTCAGGGTGTGTGCCGGGGCGTTGGCCAAGCTCGCTCTCGGGCAGCTCGGCATCTCTGTCAATGCCTACACTTCGCAGGTGGGCGGCATAAGGCTCGAAAAGGACTATACGCAGTATGACATTGCCGCCGCCGAGGGCAATGCGGTGCGTTGCCCGAGCCCCGAAAAGGCCGAGGAGATGGAACGCCTCATACTCGACGTGAAACGCAGGGGCGACACGGTAGGCGGCGTCGTCACGTGTGTCGTCAAGGGTGTTCCGGCAGGGCTCGGAGAGCCGCTCTACGGCAAGCTAACGTCGTCGCTGGCGCATGCGATGCTCTCGATAAACGCTGTCAAGGGCTTCGAGTACGGCAATGGCTTCGATGCGGCTTCGGGCTACGGCTCTGAGCAGAACGACATCTTCTACATGAGCGAGGAGGGCGTGAAGACACGCACCAACAACAGCGGCGGCATACAGGGCGGAATATCCAACGGCAACGATATCTATTTCAGGGTCGCTTTCAAGCCTGTGGCTACGCTGCTCATGGAACAGGATACCGTTACGAGCGACGGCAAGGAGACGACGCTTCTCGCGCATGGCCGTCACGACCCGTGCGTGGTGCCTCGCGCCGTTCCTGTCGTTGAGGCTATGGCGGCGCTCGTGATGCTCGACAGCTATCTGCTCAACAGGTCAAGAGAGGGGCTGTTCGAATAATAATGGCAACGTATAAAACGGGGCGGCGTCGCTCTGTCATTGCGGCATGGCTAAGGAGCTATGCGTCGGTAATGGCACGCTGCAGGCGACGCGGCTTATAATTATCGGAAAATAAATGGGCAAGACTACCAACAAAAGAAAAGAGCCTGCGAAAGGGCTCGGCGACGCTTTTTCGGCGTTTATCCCCAAAGCGGCCAAATGGCTGCCTGCGGTATTCTTCGCAGGGCTGTGGTGCGTGCTTTCTACCTATGAGCAGGCGCTGCTGTTCCGCATAAACGAACTGTCGTCGTTCGTCTTTGACGACCTCTATTTCAAGAACATGATGCAGCTGCCTGCCGGCATGCTGCACTATGTGTCGGGCTTCCTGGTGCAGTTCTTCTACTATCCTGCGTTGGGGGCGGCTATCTATGTGCTGCTGCTTTATGCCGTTTACAGGCTCGTGATAAAGGCGTTCGCCCTGAAAGGCTCTCGCAGGCTGCTTGCCCTGCTGCCTGTGGCGGCTCTGCTGGCGAGCAACACTCAGCTGGGGTACTGGATATTCTATCTTAAGGTGCCGGGCTACTATTATATGGCGCTGCTGGCAACGTTGCTGTTCCTCTTGGCGATGCTGCTCTACAAACGCCTCAATGAACCGTTGCGTATGCTGTTTGTGGCGCTATGGTGCTTTGCGGGCTTCCCTCTCATGGGCGCGTACGCCCTGGCGCACGCTCTTCTCTTCGCCTGTTACTCGCTTGCGACGGCTGTGGCGGAAAAGAGGCGGCCTGTCGCCGCTGCCGCTACGTTGGCGTTGGCCGTTGCGGCAATCGTAGCTGCTCCGCAGCTCTATTATAACTTTTACACGACTTATGCGGTAGAGTATATATATGGCGCAGGCTTGCCTGTGCTGCACTGGGGCTCCGCTTTCGTCAAGAACGTGGTGCATGAGAGTTTCTCTTATTGGCATTGGATATATCTCTATTGGGTGCCGTTCGTTGTGCTTATGCTCTCTCTCGCAGGCTTCTGCGTCGCATCGCTCTTCCGCGGCAGGCTTTGCAAATGCGAAAAAAGCGAGGCTGCGATAACATGCTCAGTGGCTCTCTTCGTGCCGCTCTTCCTGTGGGCGTTCTGGTACAACGACGCTAATTTCCGCATTGAGAACAAACAGAACAAGGCTATGTGGGAGAACCGCTGGAACGACGTGGCGGAATATTCCCGCGGCACGTCTAACCCTACAAGGCAGGTGGTGATAAACAAGAATATAGCTACTCTGAAGACAGGCAGGGCGGGCACGGAGATGTTCACCTACCCCGACGGCAGCTCGGACATCCTTGCGCCTATGGCCGTGCATCTTACGCAGACCGGCGGCAAGATGCTCTATTACCAGTACGGCAAGTTCAATTTCTGCTACCGCTGGTGCGTCGAGGACGCCGTGGAGTATGGCTGGAGATATGAGTATCTGAAACATGCCGCGCGCTGCATGCTGCTGTCGGGCGAATACAGGCTGGCGCAGCGTTATGTCGATATACTCAAGCGTACAATCTTCTATCGCAGTTGGGCCGAAGAGCTTGAAAAGTATATCAACGACCCCTCGCTTATTGGAAAGACCAACGAGTTCGCCATGCCTCTGCAGCTCGCATGCTATCCCGACGAACTCGCCGTGGACGACTCCTTTGTCGAGGCCTATCTGCTCAAGAACTTCAAGTACCTTCCCGAAAATCCTACGCCGCAGTATGTCGAGGCGGCGTTGATTTCAACGTTGATACGCAAGGACGTGAAGAGCTTCATGTTCGTCTTCGACCGCTATCTGAACATCTGCAAGCCTGCGAGGCTTCCCAAGCACTATCAGGAGGGGCTGCTGCTCTTCCTGCAGCTCGACAAGGGCAAGACGGTTACGGTGGGCCCGGCGTTCATCGATAAGTTCGTGTCGAAGTCCGTCCAGCGCAGGCTCGAGTCGTTCGTCGCCAACACAAAGAAATATCCGGGAATGAAGGAAGAGGAGATGGCGCAGTACTTTGACGACTTCAAGGATACCTATTTCTACTTCTACTTCTTCGTGCGTAAAATAAAGACAAATTGATTCTGATTATATGAAAAGGATATATAAAATTTTATTTACATTTCTGCTGCCGGCAGTGGTGGCGTGCAACCCTTCGCTTCCCGGCGAGAGCGTCGCTGTGGACAAGGTGCCCGCTATCTATCCCGAATACGCCGACGTCACCGTCCCGTGCAACATCGCTCCGCTTGTCTTCGGTATCAAAGAGGAAGGCAAGTCGTTCGTTACCAAGCTGTCGGGCGGCGGCAAGGAGTTCGTCGTCGGCGGCAAGGAGGTGTCGCTTCCTATAGCGGAATGGCGTGAGCTGTTAGACGCCGGCAAGGGCGGCTGCGTGAGCGTCGAGGTATATGCGAAAGGCGACGGCGGGTGGCTCCGTTTCGCACCGTTCGAAATCAAGGTGTCGGCCGACTCAATCGACCCCTACATATCCTATCGCCTTATTCCGCCCTCTTATGTAGCGTACGAGGACCTTAGAATATGCCAGCGCAATCTCTCCACTTTCGAAGAGAGCGTGATATACTGCAACAGGCTCGTTCCCGCTGAGCCCGAGGGCCAGTGCATAAACTGCCATGCCTACAAGAACTACAAGACCGACAACATGCAGTTCCACATGCGACAGCACATGGGAGGAACTATATTCATACACGACGGAGAGGTGAAAAAGCTCAACCTGAAAACAGACTCCACGATATCGGCGGGCGTCTATCCTTCGTTCAATCCAAAGTATGATATTGTCGCATATTCAGTGAACAATACGGGGCAGGTCTTCCATACGAAAAATTCCAACAAAGTAGAGGTGCAGGACAAGGCGAGCGATGTCATCGTCTACAATCCTGCAAAAGAGACTGTCGCCCATGTGGCGAACAGCCCCGACGACCTTGAGGTGTTCCCCTGCTGGTCGGCCGACGGGCGTACGATATATTACGGCTCGGCGCACATGGAGCGTCTCGACACCTCAATCAACTGGGAGGGCGAGCTCGTGATGCGTTATAAGGATATAAAATATGATATTCTGAGCCGTGAGTGGAATCCCGAAACAGGCGAGTTCGGCGCTGTGGACACGCTCTTCAAGGCTACGGCCCTCGGCAAGAGCGCTACTTTCCCCCGTGTCTCGCCATGCGGCAGGTATATGCTCTTCGCTCTTGCCGAATACGGCTGCTTCCACATCTGGCACAAGGATGCCGACCTCTATGCGCTCGACCTGCGGACGAAAGAGTATTGGCCTCTCGAAAGAGCCAATTCGCCCTTCGCCGAGAGCTATCACGCATGGAGCAGCGACGGCAAATGGATACTCTTCGCAAGCCGTCGCGACGACACTAACTACAGCCGTCTTTACATCGCCCGCATGAACGCCGACGGCACTGCCGAGAAGGCTTTCCTGCTGCCACAGGAGAGCGCCGAATTCTATGACTTCTTCGACCGCTCGTACAACGTTCCGGAATTCATGATCGAGCCTGTGAAATTCACTCCGCAAGAGTTCGCGGAGGTTGCGAAAGGGGAATCTGTAAATGTTAAATACTCGTCAAATATAAAGTAAATTTTAACATTTGGTTGTTAAATTCTATAAAAGTTAAAAATCTTCTGTTTTTTGCTTCCGTGGCAAGAATGGAAGATTTTTTTTGCTTCAAATGTGAAAAAAAAGGTGTGTTAGCGAAAAAAAACACCTATTTATGCAAAGATTTATTTAAAAGTCTTATTTTTGCATGGTAAGTAAGGGTGCATTGTGCCCATACGCTTTGTGTTTAAAAATATGAAAAAATAATAATTAATAAATTTGTACTTATGTTTAAGCACCGTTTAAGTAAATTTGGCTGGGCCTCACTCTTCGCAGTGTGCCTGCTTTTTGTTGGCGGTTCACTGCAGTCTTGCAAGGATATGCTTGATGATTACAGGTATGACGACTCCGAGCCCGATTGGTTGGGAGCAAGCATTTACGCATTCCTTGAGGAGGGTACTGAAAACCACAGCTACAAGAACTACCTTCAGCTTATCGACACTTTGGGAGAGAAGACGACTCTTAACCACACCGGTAGCAGAACGCTCTTCGTTGCCGACGACGAGGCGTTCGAGCGTTTCTTCAAGGATGGAAACAACAAGTGGGGCGTTACATGCATCGAAGACATGACGATACCTCAGATGAAGACCATTCTTTACAGCTCAATGCTCGACAACGCCATGCTGCTCGACATGATGGCCAATACAAGCTCCGATGTCGCAGACGAGGGCAAGTGCTTGCGCCGTACAACATCGTTCGAGGCTATCAACGACGTGCCTGTTGTCAATGGCGAATACTTTGAGCATCACGCAAAGTGGCCTACATACAACATCTATTGGGACGAGCTCCGCGGCGTTGATAGAACAAAAGAAATGAAGCTCCTCATGGACCAGGGCAAGCCTATGATGGTGCATTTCCTCGGTGACTACATAAGAACAAACAATCTTGAGATCTCAGATATCAACTTCCTCTTCGAAAAGAAGAGCAACGGCAAGGGCAAGAAGTATGAAGAGGGTGACGCATTCATCTTCGACAACAAGGTCGTAGACGGCGAGGTGGACGCTGGCGAGTATTCAGAGGACGTCATGACTATCGCTTGCAAGAACGGATACATCTATCGTATGGACGACGTGCTTTTGCCTCCTACCAACATGGCTGGCGAGTTGCGTATACATAAGGACACAAAAATATTCAGCCACCTTCTCGACCGTTTCTGCGTTCCGGAATTCTATAAGCTCGAGGAGAACGGCGACTCATTGTTCGCATTGCGCTATTTCTCAAAAGAGTACACACAGCACGGCTCGCTCAAAGAAGGAAACAATCCTCTCGCGGACGAGTTGCTGAACTATGATCCGGGCAAGAATGAGTATAGCGGCGGTCTTGGCAAGCTCGAGGATATGGGCGCAATGTTCGTTCCAAAGGATGAATGTCTGTACGAATATTTTGCAGGCACAAATGGTAAAGGCAAGTTCCTGGTAGACTATTTCGCCCCTGACGCAAATCTTGCGACGGAGTATGCCGAAGAGAATATCCCGGCATTGCTTGCGGCTCTTGACAGCATACCGCAGGTGAATATAACTTCGTTCATCAACAACCTTATGAAACCGTCATTCGTGAACTCTGTTCCAAGCCGTTTCTATAAGGTGACGAACGACGCCAACGATGAAATGGGTATTAAAGAGGAAT
This sequence comes from Bacteroidaceae bacterium, assembly GCA_017462065.1. Lineage (GTDB taxonomy): Bacteria > Bacteroidota > Bacteroidia > Bacteroidales > Bacteroidaceae > HGM04593. The sequence goes on along the minus strand of JAFTRV010000103.1, from coordinate 31,829 downwards.
TCATAGACGAGTGCCTTATTGCCAACAACGGTGTCGTATATCTTATGAATAAGGTGTTCGGCCCGGCTGCATACGATGCGGTATCGGCTCCTACTACAATTCATGACAATTTGAGCATAATGCGTACAATCATCAAGCAGCTGCGTTATGACTACTATCTGCTTGCCATGGATGCCGACTATACATTCGTTGTTCCCGTGAACGAATATTTCGTGTACTATGACCCGGTAACGTTCGCAAACCCTTCAACATTAAAGAAGAAGGCATACTCAATGCATTATAATAACAAACGTCCCGACAATAAAAATAAGGCAGTAGAGTTCTGGTCAGACGTTTATAACGTGAACCAGAATACGTTGCTTGTCGATTCAACGGATATCCCGACGAACTTTGGTCTCGAAGGCAATGACTTTACCAGGAATCGCATGGCCGATGTGCTCGATTACCTTATTATAGTACATGAGAAGGATCAGACATTGCGTGCCGACAAGAAATATTACAGAACAAAGGGCTATGGTACTATGAAGGTAGACTTTACGGACCATAACAATGTTAAGTTCTATGGCGGCGAGCAGCTTGAAATGGGCCAGCTCCTGCAAAAGGATATCTATGCGGTATCTATCTCTTCCGATGTAAAAGAGAACGGTTATACATATACAACATCTATCCCCGAAGAACTGAAGAGCGAAAGCAATGTTCCCGGAGGTGAGACCGGCGGCGAGGGAGAGACCGGCAACGAGGGTGCCGAAGGTGGCGAAAACGCATTCAGAACATCTGAAAGCGGTACAGACGGAGCCGAGGGCGGCACAGAAGGAGAAGAGGAAAAAGAAGTCGATGAAAACGCCGGAAAAATGTTCTACTCGGCAATCCCGACACCTCCAAGAAACAGTGTATACAAGAATATGTCGGCTCATGCGAAGAATGCTGACGACCTCTATCACCATTTCTATAACCTGTGTAATCTTGCCGACGTGGACGGTGACGGAACACGCATCAACCTTGAGAACTCGTTGATGAAGATGTTCGGTCTTAAGACCGGCGACAAGACCGTAAAGGACTCTATAAGGCTCTATTCAATATTCTATTCTCTTGATAATGGTAATGAAAAGAGTTCATACAGCGTTCCGTTCTTCAATACTTTCCATTACACGGTATATGTGCCCTCTAATGCGGCTATAGACGAAATGCTTGCTAAGGGTCTTCCTACATGGGGCGAGATTGAAGATATCGCTGACAAAGAACCGGGCAGAGCTGCTTCGATGTTGCGTCTTCTGAACAACTTCGTGCGTTATCATTTCCAGGATAATTCGGTATATTACGATGAATGCGCGTTCTCGGTACCGGCTCCCGGCGGCGGAAGCTACGACGAGGCGTCTTACTCTACGGCCGTCATAAACAGCGAGACGGGCCGCTTCTATGAGAATACGGTAAAGAGCGATGCCGGCAATACAACAATTCTCATAACGGATAATTTGGGCAATGAGGCCAGAATCGTGAATGCTCCTAAGGAGAATGAGAATATCACATGGAATGTGATGTGCCGTGATATTATATGGAACGGAAATGACATCGTGACATCGTCATATGCGGTAATTCAGCCAATCGACAGGGCATTGCAGAATAGCGGCATGTTCGGCTATGAAGGCGATGCTTGCTTCAAGCGTTTCGCAAGCAACGGCTGCCTTGTGGATACAATGAAGGTCGCAGGCGGTACGAACGGCTTTGAAGCGTCGGAGCGCGGCGAAGATTGCTATCTTGTAGCAAAGGTTGGCAGAACTGCGGTTTCTGTTGCCGACACTACCTATTATTATAATACAGGATATATCATGGAGAAGCTGCCCGAAATGGAGCAGACTCCGACGAAGAAAGAGACCCTTGTCCTGAAAAATGAGAAGCCTATGCTGATTGCATCGAACGGTTATCTGCTTAAGTCCGTGCCTGCAAAGGAGGAGGATGCTCCGGATACAATCCAATTCGACACCGTCACGAAGGATGGCAAGAAATATCTGCAAAAGGTAAGCAATAACGGAGATATTACGGAAGTCGAGTTTGACACGGTGTTCGTGCCTGCAGACAAGGACGAAGATTCTTCAGACAACAACAGTGATGTAGAATAATTATAACAGCCATGATAAAAATAAAGCATTTATTCCTGCTCGTGCTTTTCGGTACTCTAAGCAGTGCAGCTTTCGCACAAAAAAGCGCGAGAATTTCCGGTACGATTACAAGTGATGCCGAAGGTCCGCTGATTATGGTGAATATCACCGAGCGTGACAAGAGTAATCGTATCATCGAGGCTTCTGCTACCGACTTTGAGGGTAACTTCTCAATGGTCGTCAAGAACACCGGCAATATCCTCGAAATATCTTATATCGGATATAAGACCCAGCGTATCGAAATCGGCAACCGTACCGTCTTCAACATAAAGATGGAAGAGGACAACGTGCTCGACGCCGTTGAGATTGTCGCTCAGCAGAGACAGCGTACCGGCGGTCTTGACATTCTTGAGCGTGAGATGACCCATGCTACCCAAAAGGTGAACATGGACGAGATGGAGGGTCTCTCATTTACCTCCGTAGACCAGGCCCTCCAGGGACAGGTTGCCGGTCTTGACATCGTCTTCGGCTCAGGTGACGTCGGCTCCGGTACTCAGATGCGTCTTCGCGGTAACTCAATGCTCGAGGGTGACGCTACGCCGCTTATCGTTGTCGATGACAACCCGTTGGATGTAGACCAGGGCTCGTTCGACCTTACATCGGCTACGAACGAGAGCTTCGCCGAACTCCTTATGATTAACCCTGAGGATATCGCCGAAATCGAGGTGCTCAAGGATGCCGCGTCTTGTGCGGCTTGGGGCTCAAGAGGCGCGAACGGTGTCATCAAAATCAAGACACGTCGCGGTAAGCGCGGTCCTACACGTGTGAACTTCTCGTATAAGTTCAAGGATAAATGGACGCCGAGCGGTTTCAACCTCTTGAACGGTGACGACTATACAATGCTTATCAAGCAGGCTCTGTATAACAGAGACCAGCAGGGCGTGAGCATTGACGAGCTGAACTACGACCAGGACTTCCCCGAGTGGAGAAACTATGACAACAACTCGGATTGGGTCGAGGCTGTTTCAAAGCATGGCTATACGAACGACTATTCGCTCAACCTGAGCGGTGGTGGCGAGAAAGCTACATTCCGTATTGCCGGCGGTTATACAAACGAGACCGGTCAGGTGGTAGGCCAGAACCTTAACCGTTTCACTACACGTCTGGCCCTCGACTACTATGTGTCTGAGAGAATCAAGGTTATCGCCGATTTCTCGTTCACATATAACAAGAACAGGCAGAACACCGGCAGCCCTCTCTATTCCGCATTGCTTATGATGCCGAACATGAGCATTTACACCGAGGACAAGAACGGCAATAAGCTCGACGAATATTACACAATGCTCGAGTATGCCAACCCTAACGAATTGGAGAAGAGCATCTTCGGTACCAAGAACCCGTTGGGTGAGGCCGACCTCGCAAAGCAGTATGCCACTAACTACAGCATTACTCCGCAGATTACATTCGAGTACAATCTGCTTGGCCTTGAAGACAACCAGACACAGCTTAAGTACCGCGGTATGGTGAACCTGAGCGCTTCTACGGCTACGAACACTAAGTACATGCCGGCAGAACTCTCTACCGACGACTGGATATCAACTGACAAGAACAAGTCGGAGTCTTACGACAGCAAGAGCCTCTACTTTACCACACGTCACGAGCTTGTCTTTACTCCTTACTTGGGCAATAGAGACCATTACCTGACTGCAAGCGGCCGTTTCGAGCTCTCTACAGGCAGCGGTAACTCTCAGAACGCTGTTACAATAGGCTTGCCTACCGGCAATATCAGCAGCTCTACTGTAGGCTCAAAGCTTGAGGGTACCTCTACAAGCAAGTGGGAAAGCCGAAACGTGAACTTCCTTTTGGACGCTCACTACTCATACAAATCCAAGTATATGTTGCGTGTTACAGCCCGTGCCGAGGGTCACACTGCTATGGGTGACGACAGAAAATGGGCTATATACCCTGCTATTTCCGGTCGTTGGAACATCTCCGACGAGAGCTGGATGGAGTGGTCCAAGCCTGTCCTAAGCATGTTGTCATTGCGTCCCGGCTTCGGTATGGACGGTCATGCTCCGGGCGAGAACAAGACATTCAACAGCTATGCGTCATACGGCTACAGCTATCTTGGCATGGCAGGATACATGATGGAGGGCATCCGCTTGACCGACCTTCGCCGTTCCGACAAGCGCGAGTGGAACATCGGTAGTGACTTCGGTTTCTTCAAGGATTTGATTACCGGTTCGTTCAACTATTACGACGGTACGACATACGACCAGATTATCGGCGGTTATAAGATACCCTCATCAACTGGTTATTCATCACTCGCCTACAAGAACTCCGGTACTGTTCGCAACTATGGTTGGGAACTTAACCTGAGCGCCAACAACATTAAGCTCGCTAAAGACCTTTCATTGTCGCTTTACTTCAATATCGGTAACAACTACAATGAAATCGTTGAGCTCGAGGAGGCTTATCTCGAGGACAAGAACGGCAAGTACGATGCTCCTCAGAACTCCAAGTATCTGCCATATATTCAGACAGGCACGCCGAGCGGCGCTATTTACGGCTTCCGTTACAAGGGCGTGTACCGTTACAGCTACAAGAACTGGGAAAAGGCTTTGGCTGTAGAGCAGGCCGAGAAAGACAAGGTCGCACGTGGCGAAAAGGATTTTGCAGACGAGAGGCTTTGGAGCTGTCCTATAGTACGTGATGCCGAAGGCAAGGTTATTTATGAGGCCGACGGTACGCCTAAGAAGTTGTCATTGTTCTATGACAATGAAAGCTTTACATCGTACGGCGGTTATGAGTTCCGTGGCGGCGACGCAATCTATGAGGACGTGAACCATGACGGTACAATCAACCAGCTCGACATCGTCTATCTCGGAAACTCTAACCCTGCCGCACAGGGAGGTTTCGGCTTGACACTGCGTTACAAGAAGTTCAGCCTTAAGGCAAACTTCGCATATCGTCTGCATGTAGACGTCGTGAACAGTGCAAGGATGAGCTTCGAGAACATGGCTACGTTTGACAACCAGAGTATCGCCGTGAACTGGCGCTGGCGTAAGGAAGGCGACGTTACAGAGATACCGAGAGCGGTATACGGCAGCGGCAACGCATTCAACTACCTCGGAAGCGACCGTTACGTTGAGGACGCTTCGTACGTACGTTGCAACAATATCCAGCTTTCTTACTCATTTGAGCCGTCGTTGATTAAGAAAATCGGCTTGAAGCAGTTGAATCTCTATGCTTCGGTAGATAACGTGTATTGCTGGACCAAGTATACAGGTCTTGAGCCGGAGATAGCATCCGGCAGTGACGGTATCGCGTATGACAATTCAAGAACACCGCGTCCCCGTTCATACACTCTTACATTATCTCTCGGTTTCTAAAAGTTGATGACTATGAAAAGGATATATAATATATTAAAGAAATATGTTTTAGTGGCAGCGGTCGCATTCGCTACTCTTATGACATCTTGTACCGACTACCTGACCATTATCCCGCCCGATAAAATCGTGCACGAGAACTTCTGGCAGACAAAGGACGAGGTTAATGGCATGATGGCTACAAGCTATCTGAAGCTGCTCAGCAGCGATGCTATATCAAAAGCTATTGTTTGGGGCGACTTGCGTGCCGACAACCTGAAATTCCCGGCGAACTATGACCAGGATTTCAAGTATATCTGCGAGGCCAATATACTCGATGACAACGGTTATGCCAATTGGGGTATCTATTATGAGGCTATCAACTATGCGAACCTCGTGATTGAGTATGCTCCGTTAGTTGTCGGAAGAGACCCCGACTTTGAGAAAGAAGACCTTGACCCGGTTCTTGGCGAGATGTATGCGATGCGCGCTTTGTGTCATTTCTACTTAGTACGCGCATTCCGTGACATACCAATGGCTCTGGTGCCTGCCGTCAATGATGCGGAACTGCCCGAATACAAGCAGGTTCATCCGTTAGAGGCGCTCAATTATATAATGGAAGACCTTAATCGTGCAGAGCCGCTCGTGAGACCCTCGGGAAGCCTTTCGACTCCGGCACAGAACTGCGGCAGAATAACCAAAAATGCAGTCCTGGCAATGAAGGCCGACGTGAACCTCTGGCTTGCCGCTTTTGCTGCATATTATGAGGGTGAAAGCGACCTTGTCAAGAGCGGTGACATCGAGAGATATTACTCACAGTGTATCAACAATTGCGACGCTGTAATAGCCAGCATGAACCAACTTTACAATAAGGACAAAACTGTCAAGAGCAATGACAAGTTCTGCCTTATACGTAATGAAGGCGAGGGCGAGGAGTTGTCGAAAACAAAGCAGAGTACTGCGTATGATGCGATATTCGGTGCCAAGAACTCTTCGGAGTCAATATTCGAGCTGCAGATTGAGGGCAGCAATGCCGAGAACGGCAGTCCATTCGGCGCTATAAAGAATATCTATGGAAAAGAGGGCAATTATGGCAAGGTTGTAGTCCCTAACAGCTTCCTAAACAAGTATGAGAGCGATGACCTGCGTCTGTACTCGTATACAACAAAGACCACGACCTCTTCAGGCAGCAGCAGTGAAGATCAAGACAAGAAAGATATTGTAGTGGCGAAGTACACGGCAAGGACATCTCCAATAGAAGGTACGCGCGAGTACCGCAAGGACAATAATTACGATGCGAACTGGATTGTGTACCGCAAGACCGATGTCATGCTGATGAAGGCCGAGGCTTTGGCTCTCAAGCCTTCGTCAGGCGTCGATGATTTCAAGAAGGCGTTTGAATTGGTGGACTCTATCAACAGACGTTCAAGGGAAAATGTCACAAAGATTAAGAAACCATTGCAGGAGGCTTCATATATTATGGCATCGGCTCAATGCGCTCAGCTTGTGCTTGACGAACGTGCAAGAGAACTCGCTTTTGAGGGAAAACGTTGGTTTGACCTTGTACGTCTTGCCTTGAGAGAAAAGAGTACAAAGAACATTGTATTCGTGGCCGACAAGCTTGACAGCAACACCGGTGTGGTAAAGAGCAAGATGTCTACTATCGACGGTCTATTCTTCCCGATATATATCGATGAGTTGCGATTCAACAAGAACTTAAAGCAGAATCCTGCATATAAGAATCAAGAATCTTCAACTGAGATGATAAAATAACGCATACTTTATTTATAAGTACTTAATGCTATAATAATTTCGGTAATAAGAAAACAGATTAATATGAATACGATATTTAAACATAAGATTCTTGCAGGTGCAGTGCTCTTTGCCGCACTGTTTGCCGGAACTTCTTGCGAAGACAAGATTGGCCCGGAGGTTACTCCTGAGGCTCCGTATGCCGACAAGACTTTGTATGAAGTCATTGTCGCTGACGATAACTTGACCGACTTTGTAGAGGTGCTAAGGGCCTGTAATCTGCCCGGCAGCAAGTTCGATGTCGCCGACTCTTTGTTCAATACTTCAAGAGTATATACTTTGTGGGCTCCGGTAAACGGCGCGTTCAAAAAGGACTCTGTCATTAAGCGAATCAATGACGGTCACAGAGACGATGTGATGAAAACATTCGTCGAGTCACATGTCGCTAACCACCTGCATGCCGCTAAGGGCATCTTCGAAAAGAACAATTTTGTTATGATGGTAAATGACAAGATGGTTGTATTTGAAGGCTCTTACAAAACCGGTTATAAGTTCGGAGGCCGCAATCTGGTAGACGACAACATAAAGGTCCTGAACGGCATGTTGCACAAGCTTGAGAAGGCGTCTCGGTACAAATATAACATATGGGAGTACCTTAGAATGGACAAGACCACGCTCGGTGGTCATGAGATTGACTCGTTCGCCAACTTCCTCTATTCATATAACGATACAAAGTTCGATGAATATCAGAGTATTCCCGGCTCTCTCGTCAATGGAGAACAGACATATCTCGACTCTGTCTTTGTGACGACAAACAAGTTGCTCAGCGTATACAACGGCGTCGGGCCTATCGAAGCCGAGGACTCTCTGTATGATATCTACGTGCCTACCAACGCTGTTTGGAACAGCTTCATGAAGCAGGCCGAAAAGCACTTTAACTACAGCACGAAGAATCTGCCGGCTTCAATCAAGGCCGATGCAAGATATATCGACTCCCTGAAGCACTTCTATCCGCGTTACAACATGGTAAAGTATCTCACTTTCAGCGAGTATGAGCAGATGTATGCCGAGGACGACTCCCTATTGCCTGCAAACCGTGATAAGTGGGAACGTCCGGTGTTCAAGCCCGGGCTTTTTGACGGAAGTGTCGTATATGACGAGGAACTCTCAAACGGCACGTTCAATATTATAAACAAATTCCCTTATAGCATATTCGAGCTCTGGCATGACACAATCAAGATCGAGGGCGAGAATACCGAAATGAGGATCTCTACAAACGGTGTCGAGGAACATCGTTTCTTCACCGTGACAAGAGGTCAAATGCGTCCGGTATACAGGGACTATGACAAGAAGGGCGGCTCAAGGCTCTCCGGCGACAGTTACTACGAGGCATACACTCAAGGAAATACTGCCAAAGTCTCATACAGGTTGCCTAACGTAAAATCGGCTTCGTACAAGATTGCTATAATCCTTGTTCCGAAGGATATCTCCGTGGAATCGCAAGAGGCTAACAAACCGGCTTGCTTGAACCTCTCGATTTCTCAGAACGGAGAGCAGCAGCCTGTGTATCAGGCAACGATGATATCGAATGACCCTAACCGTGTGGATACCTTGTTCTTCCCGGTAAGCTATATTGACAAAACTCCAAAGCCGATAACTTTCCCGTATTGCGAATATTACAATACACATAAGAATACGGACTTCACCACGACGTTGGATATAACATCCTGGGGCTTGGGTACGAATGATAAGACTTTGCGTATTGATGCTATTCTGCTGATTCCGGTCGAAGATGCCGAATAATAGTATGTCTGATGAAAAAAAGAAATATAACTATGTATATGCGACAATTAATGCAATTATTGATGGCAATGGCTATACTCATGCCATCAGCTGTAACAGCATCTGAAGGTGAGCTTGCCGACAAGAATGTCAAGGCCGCCGCAAGCGAGAAAACTGCTGTGCAGGAGGCACGTACTATTATAGGTACTGTTTATGACGCCGCTACGAACTTGCCAATGGCAGGTGTGCGCGTTCAGGCTACAGGTCATCGCAGAATTACTACAATGACCGATGCCGAGGGTAAGTATAAGCTTAATGTTCCTTCTTATGTTACATTGTTGAGCTTCTCTACTCCTGAATATCTTCTGGTACAGCGTGCCATAGGCGGCAAGGATGTCGTGAATGTACGTCTCTACAGCGACAAGTTCCAGGGCAATTATAGCGAGGACATCGTTATAACAGCCGAGCGTTCGCTCAGTGAGGACATTTCGACCGCAATCACTATCGAAAGCGACATCCAGAAGAAACTCGGAGCCGACGTTCGCTCTATAACACGTTCGGGCGCAATCGGCGTGGGCGCTACAATGTTCATCCGAGGCATAAATTCACTGAACGCCAACACTCAGCCTCTTTATGTGGTCGATGGGGTAATCTGGGACGGACAAGAAGACAGAGAAGCGCTTCACATGGGTATATATAACAATGTCCTTTCAGCCATTGACGTGAACGATATCCGTGAGGTCAAGGTGCTTAAGAATGCGACTGCGATATACGGCGCAAGAGCTGCCAACGGTGTGGTAATAATCAACACCAAGCGTGGCGAGAGCATGGCTACAAGAATTACTGCTAACATATATGCGAATATCTCTTTGGAGCCGCAGACATACAGGATGCTCGATGCAGAGAACTATCGTATCTATGCCAACGACCTTATCGGTACAATGGACGTGAGCGCGAACAGAAACATCCCGTTCCTCCGCAGTGACAAATATATCGACGAAACCGGCGAAGGCTTTATCTATTATGACAAGTATCATAATAACACTGATTGGACCGACTTGGTATATCGTGAGGCCTTCACGCAGAACTACAAGCTGAATGTAGAGGGTGGTGACGACATTGCTATGTATAACTTCTCTTTCGGTTATACGATGGGCGATTCTCCGTTGAAGAACAACTCTTTCGACCGTCTGAATGTCCGACTTAACTCTGATATTCTGCTCGCCGACAACTTCACTACTCGTATCGACATCTCGTATTCACGTGTAGCGCGCGAATTGCTCGACGACGGTCTTCGCGAGGACGAGACAGCATTCCCGCTTACTTCAATAGGCGCTATTGCCGATGTCAAGGCTCCGTTCTTGAGCCCGTACCGTTATTCGGTTTCCGGCAAGAAAAGCAATATTCTTGACGTTGCCGACGATTTTGCCTTTGACGTAGCTAAGGCTGCCGGAGTCACATATCCGAACAACTCCATCTACAATCCTATGACAATCCTCACGAAAGGTAAGGGAACGCAGAAGAACGAGATGGAGTATACTAACCTCGGCGTTACTGTCGCTCCTGAACTGAAACTGGGCGACTTCACCATTACCGAGACTTTCAACTATTCTTTGCACCGCATAAGTGAAAAGTACTTCTTGCCCTATGCTACGGCGGCGGACAACAGCTACTATCACTTCTATGTAAAGTCCTTGAATGGTAAGATTGGTAACTACTTAGGCTCATCTTTCGGTAAGGAGAGCGCAATATCAAGCGACACCCGTGTCGATTGGAGAAAGACTTTCGGAGCTCATGCAGTGAACGTGTTCGGCGGTTTCCGTTTTACAAGCTTCTCGTTCGACTCGAACTCTATCAGCGGTGCCAACACCGGCGGTGACAACTTGTTCAATATCAGCAAGGACCTTGACCACTTGTCAAACAAGGGTGACAATAATACTTGGGCAAACATCGCATGGTACTTGTCTGCAGACTACTCTTACAAGACAAAGTACTTCCTGCAGCTCGCCGCTTCATTGGAGACTTCGTCTCGTTTCGGCGTTAAGGCTGCCGGCGCGATGAAGATTGGAGGCGTTGCATGGGGCTTCTTCCCCTCGGTACAGGCTGCATGGCTTATCTCTTCTGAGGATTGGTTCAATGCAAGGCCTGTCAATATGCTTAAGCTTCGTGCAGGCTTCGATATCACAGGTAATGACGCAATCGACTATTTTGCGGCACGCAGCTATTTGCAGGCAGTGAAATATCATGACCAGTACATGGGTCTCCAGCTCGGCAATGTCGAGAACGACGGTATCAAGTGGGAAAGCACATCCCGTTTCAATGTCGGCCTCGACGCTGCATTCCTTGACAACCGCCTCGGTCTGTCGTTTGACTGGTACTATTCTCAGACTAATGACCTGCTTGTACAAAAGAAGTATCCCTACGTGACAGGCCTTGATACCTATTGGGCTAATGGAGGTACTCTCAGAAACATGGGTCTCGAGGCTACGCTGAACGCCAAGCTCATCAATACCCGTGACTTCCAATGGGAACTCGGACTTTCTGTAGGTCACTACAAGAACAGGATTGTAGCTCTTGACGAGGATGTCGCTCCAGTATCGGTTTACGGTGGTGAGGTTGCGACTATTAAAGGCCAGCCGGTAGGAGTGTTCTGGGGATACAAGACCGACGGCGTTATTTCAAGCCAAAAGGAGATTGACGAGATGCAGCATCCTCTCTACCAGCTTGACGCTACAGAGGCTGCTACATACTTCAAACCAGGTGACGTGAAATTCGTTGATGTCAATCCTGGCGATAAGCCCGGTCTTATCGACGCCAATGACAAGACAATCATAGGTGACCCTAACCCCGATATCTACGGTAACCTGTTTACGACACTTTCGTATAAGGGCATAAAGCTCGATGTAGGGTTCAACTACTCTCTCGGCAACGATATCTACAACTACTATCGCAGACAGCTCGAGAGTGGCTCATCTTTCTACAACCAGCTTGCTACAATGGCCAACCGTTGGGCATTCGACGGACAGAAGACCGATATCCCGGCTATCGCCTTCGGTGACCCGACCGGCAACTCACGTTTCTCTGACCGTTGGATAGAGGACGGCTCATATCTCCGTCTAAAGACCGTCAAGCTTTCATACGATATCCCTCTGTCGGTAAGTTGGCTGCAGGGTATTACAGTGTGGGGAGCCGCAGAGAATCTCTTCACCTTGACAAAGTACAGAGGTATGGACCCGGAGTTCTCGGTAAACAACAATATATTGTATCAGGGTGTTGATGCCGGTCTGTTGCCACAGACACGCAGTTTCCACCTCGGTGTTAAGGTAAATCTTTAATGAAACGAATTTCCTGCTTTATCTTAAAGGCAAGAAAACAAATATATTATACAATGAAAAAGAATCTTGTTTATACAATGACATTCCTGCTCATAGGAACTTTTATGTTCTCTTCATGCCAGGATATGTTGAATGCCGATTCAGACCGTGTAGAATACGAGTATAACGACTGGTCTGCCAATGACTCCGTCTTCTCAGTGTTGGGTATCCTGAAGTCGGTACAGGGTATCGCAGACCGTCATATTCTGTTGAACGAGCTGCGTGCCGACCTTGTAGTGCCAAGCAATACCGAGGCGGTGGTAGACATTCAGGAGTTATGCAACTCGAACTTCACCAACAGCGAGACTAACAAGTATCTCAGCGTGAAGGACTATTATACTGTTATCAACAACTGCAATGTATACCTTAATCGTGTCGATACGACTTTTAATAAGAATGGTATCTATTATATGATGCCTGAATACGTAGCTGTAAAGAGCATGAGAGCATGGACGTACTTGCAGTTGGCGATAAATCATAACGAAATCCCTTACTTCGAGGAACCTATTACTACCCACTCGGCAGCACAGGCAGTGCTCGATGCTCCTAAATTGTCACGTGTTGAGGTAATGGATAAGCTTATTGAGGATATATTGCCTTATGAGAACCCGGTTGTGTATACCATGCCGGCATGGGATGATGGCGGCAAGATCATAACCTTTGGTTATAAAAATACGACCATCGAGACAAGCAAACTGTTTGTTCCCATACGTATGCTTCTCGGAGAAATGTATCTCTGGAAGGGTGACTATAAGAATGCTGCAAAGTACTTCTATGCCCAAATCACAGGCGAAGCTACGAACAACAAGGCTCCACGCATTACCGACAACAGCAACCATGTGAAATATGGCGACGAGAATGGCAAGAATTTGCAAAATTCTTATTCTTCGTTGTTCGCTCTTGAGAACTACTCATCAAATGCTAACAAGTATCTTGCGGTTGTTCCGTTCGCCAACAGCGAATTGCTTGGCTCAACTTCGGAACTGGCTGCCGTTTTCTCGCCGCAGAACGACTTGGGCGGAGCGCAAGTGTTCGCATCTCCAGGCTTTGTAGGTCTTTCTCAGTCACAGAAATACCGTTATATAAAAGGTGACCCCAAAAAGCCTGAAAAGAGCCAATACGGTGACTCCTACGAGTATCCCGGTGACTTGCGTATCAAAGCTACAACGTACTCTCAGACTGATAACGACGTGCTGAAGACAGAGTATAAGAATATCATCGCAAAGTTCAATCTGGAGTCGTCCAAGAACTTTAACATGAACTTCTCGCATGTCCCGTCAATAAATACATCTTTGATAGTATTGCAGCGTGCCGAGCTTGCATATCTGCGTTTTGCGGAGGCTTTGTTGGGCTTGGAGCAGAAAGGCTACGAGGGTGCCATGGAATTTGCTATGACAATATTGAAGTCCGGAGCTAAGGATAGATATACTCTTTTGCAGAATCCTGACACTGTTAAAATACCGATGTTAGATAAAGATGGCAACAAGGTTTTTGAAACAGTGCTTGATAAGGACGGCAATGAGGTTAGCGTAGAACAGACAAAGGATTCTGTTGTGTACGATGACTCTATGATATTTGATTTCTCAAATACGGCTTTCACAAGCAATTTCGGTATACACTCACGCGGTACCGGAGGTGATGCAGAGCATAATGCTTTCTATGCGCTCGACACTTTGTGTGTAGCACGTTACAACGGCGATGTTGATCAGTCTGGAATAACAGAGACCATCAAACCGAATGTAAAGTATGTACATGAGGACTTCGTGAAGTATGTTGCCGACCTTATCCTTGACGAGCTCGCTCTTGAGTTTTCATGGGAGGGCTTCCGTTTCGGTGACCTCGTGCGTTTCGCCGAGGCGTATAATGACCCAGATATGCTTGCGATGCGTATTGCCGGACGTAACTATCCTAACCTTGTAAGGTACCGTAGCAGCGAGGGCTTCGAGTTTGACCCGGCTGTATACAGCAAGATGCTCGACAAGCAGAACTGGTATCTCCCGCTTCCCGACGAGGTGGTAGAGCCTTCTGAGAATGCGAACGAAAATAAATAATGATATGGGAGGGGTGCTTGCCTCTCCCATATTTCTTAAATTGATATGAAAAAGATAGCAGTTCTTACCGGTGCCGGCATGAGTGTCGAGAGCGGCCTTTCCACGTTCCGTGGCGGTGGCGGTCTGTGGGATAGCTACCCAGTAGAGCAGGTGGCGACACCCGAAGGTTATAGGGCTAATCCGGAACTTGTAATAGAGTTCTATAACAAACGCCGTGTTGAGATGCTCGAAAAATCTCCTAACGAGGGGCACAGGCTGCTTGCTGAACTGGAAAGCAAGTTCGACGTGACAATAATAACGCAGAACGTCGATAATCTTCATGAGCGTGCAGGCTCGACGAATGTGATACACCTGCATGGCGAGCTGATGAAGGGCTGCTCGTCATACGAGCCCGAGAACCTTGAATATGTCCGCGAACTCTCCCTCGAAGCTCCTTTGATGTCTATCGGCGACAAGGCAGGCGACGGCTCGCAACTGCGTCCGTTCATCGTGTGGTTCGGCGAAGCCGTGCCAAGAATGGAAGACGCTGTTATGGCTTTAAGGGATATTGACGCTTTCGTCATCATAGGAACATCCCTTAATGTCTATCCTGCAGCAGGCTTGTTGAATTATGTGCCTTATGGCGTGCCTGTATATCTTATCGACCCTAATGAGGTACGTACGTCCTGCAATGCTGTCGTGATAAGGAAAGGGGCCTCCGAAGGCGTTCGTATATTGGCAGAAGAGTATCTTTCAAAATTATAGCCTCTTTTTTGTTTTATTAAGAAAACTTCTTTATTGGTATTTCGAGTATTGCTTATATTTGCAATGAATAGCGAACAAGTTCGTTTCATAGTCGTCTATTCAGACATGGCGAACTATTTTGCTGACAGAATGTTTAATTATTAAAAACTTGAATTATGAAAAAATATACTTGTACTGTATGCCAATGGGTTTACGACCCTGAGATTGGCGACCCTGAGCAGGGCATTGAACCCGGAACGCCGTTTGAATCGCTGCCCGAAGATTGGGTATGCCCGTTATGCGGCGTCGGAAAAGACGAATTCGAGGTAACGGAAGAGTAATTGGTCCGTGCTGCTAATGATAAAATATCGCAACCTATTTTATAAGTTGCGATATTTTTTATAGTCCTAATCTTTTTATCAGGTCAATGCGTCCGGCCTTGCGAAGTATCTGCAGAAGCTTTTTCTTCTCTTCGGGCTTGTACCAGAAGAAGAAGCTGCGCTGCGCCTCTTTCTCTTTCATGCTGCGTGCCACATAAATGCTCTTGCCCGTTTCGGGGTTTATGCCGGTGTAGTACATTTCCGTAGCCATAGTCATTGGGGTGGGGGTGAAGTCCTGTACCTGCTCAAGATGAAAGTTCAGCTGTTTGGTCTCTGCCGCAAGCTCAGCCATGCTCTCGACAGTGCTTCCCGGGTGGCTGCTTATGAAATAGGGTATTATCTGCTGCTTAAGGCTGTGCTTGCCGTTTATCCTCTCGAATATGCGCTTGAACTCATGGAACTGCCTGAACGGCGGCTTTCTCATCAATGAGAGGACTTCGTCGTTGGTATGCTCGGGGGCTACCTTGAGCCTTCCGCTGACATGTTTGCTTATAAGCTCCTCCGTATATCTCTCTGTCGTCGCGTCGCACTCCTTGTCGCCGGTCTTGTGCAGCAACAGGTCATATCGTACTCCGCTGCCTATGAAGCTCTTCTTTACTTCAGGCATCGCATCCACCTTCTTGTATAGCCTTAGCAGCGCTGAATGGTCGGTGTTCAGGTTAGGGCATACTTTGGGCTGAATGCATGATGGACGCGAACACTTGGCGCAGAGCTCGCTTCTTCTGCCACGCATCATATACATGTTCGCCGACGGGCCTCCGAGGTCCGAAAGATAACCCTTGAAGTCGTCCATCCTCGCAATCTCCTTTATCTCGCGCAGGATGCTCTCTTCGCTTCTGTTCACAATGAATTTGCCCTGATGCGCCGAAATGGTGCAGAATGTGCATCCGCCGAAACAGCCTCTGTGAATGTTCACCGAGTGCTTTATCATGTCGTACGCAGGGATTCTCTTTCCTTTGTATTTTGGGTGCGGCAGGCGTGTATATGGCAAGTCGAAGCTATGGTCGAGCTGCTCTGTTGTCATGGTAGGGAAGGGCGGGTTTATGACCACAACGCCCTCGGCCGTCTCTTGCAACAGCCTCTTTGCGTTCACTCTGTTCGACTCCTTCTCTATCGCAAGGAAGTTCGCAGCCTGCTTGGACTTATCCTTCAGGCACTCCTCGTGCGAGGCAAGCTCCCTGTCGCTCTCGCTGTCAAGGACTATGTTCTCTTTTCTCTCGAGGTATCCCGTCTGTCTTGTCTCCTTTGCAATATCTTTCGCCTCGGCTGCCGTAATGAATTTTTCTCCGCTCTTGGAGAGTCTCTCCTTCATGGCGTTGGCGATAGCTGTTATGGGTTGCTCGCCCATGCCGTAAACGAGAATGTCGGCTTTGCTGTCGATGAGTATGCTTTTCTTCAGGCAATCCTGCCAGTAGTCGTAATGAGTGAAACGGCGCATCGACGCCTCAATGCCTCCAATGAGTACAGGAGCGTCGGGATAGAGCTTCTTCAGAATATTTGAATATACGGTCGTGGCGTATTCCGGGCGTTTGCTGTGCTGTCCGTTGGGCGAGTAGGCGTCCTCGCTGCGGAACCTCTTGGCGGCGGTGTACTTGTTCACCATGGAGTCCATGCAACCCGCCGAGATGCCGAAGAAGAGCCTCGGACGTCCCATCTTCTTGAAGTCCCTGAGGTCGTCCTGCCAGTTGGGCTGCGGGACTATGGCCACTCTCAGCCCTTCTGCCTCAAGCAGCCTTCCTATGACAGCTGCGCCGAAAGAGGGATGGTCCACATATGCGTCGCCGCTGAATATTACGACGTCCATCTCTTCCCAGCCACGCATTTCAGCCTCCTTGCGTGTCGTAGGCAGCCAATCAGTTACTCTCCTGTTCTGCATCTTCTTCCTTTGCCGCTTCCTGTTTCACAAGCCACTCGTTATATAGCCTGGTGAGATTGCTCAGCCCGAGCGCCTTCATGTCCTCGTGGTAAAGCACAAGGCACAGCTCAAGCAGCTCCTTAGAGTCCATCTTCTGCGATGCTATGAGCGAGCGTACGGTAAGGCGCAGCTTGTTCAATGAGTCTTCGTCGATAATGCCCGCGCTGTTGGCGATTCTGTCGAGCAAAGAGTACTTTCTGATAATCAGCAGTTGTGCTTCGGTAACCTCGATGGTTCTTGTTCCCGATGCGTTCGCATTAATTTTCATGTCTTGTTTATTATGGCTGTTTGTTATTCCTTTATCATTGTTACGGTGCGTGAGCCGTCGTTCTCCTCCTCTATTACCACCTTTACGCAATCTTCGGGCAGAAGCTCCTCTATCAGCTCGGGCCACTCCATGAAGCATACGGCATCGCTGTAGAGATACTCCTCGTATCCCATGTTATAGACCTCCGCAACCGATTTTATGCGGTAGAAGTCAAAGTGGTATATCGTGTTCAGCTCCCTGTCCTCATATTCGTTCACAATGGCGAATGTGGGCGAGTTTATGGTATCCTCAACTCCAAGCTCTTCGCAGATGCTCTTTATGAGCGTAGTCTTTCCGCTGCCCATCTTGCCGTAAAAGGCGAAGATTCTCTCGTCGCCCATCAGCTCCACGAATTCGCGTGCGGCTCTTGGGTAGTCGTCAAGGCTGTTTATTCTTATGATGTTTCTCATATGTCTATCTTCCTTTCGGTCTCAGTTTTACAATAGGCACGAGCATCTCTTCCATTGATATTCCGCCGTGCTGGAACGTGTCCTTGTAGTACGACACATAGTAGTTGTAGTTATTGGGGTAAGCGAAGAACTTGTCCCCCGTTGCGAATATGTAGCTTGTGCTCAAGTTAGGCGCAGGCAGGAATGCCTTTGCCGGCTCTCTTATTTCAAAGACATCCTTGCTGCTGTAGTTCAGTGCCTTGCCCAGCTTGTAGCGAAGGTTGGTATTCGTGTTCTTGTCGCCGATGACCTTTACAGGCGACTCGACCTGTATGCTTCCGTGGTCTGTAGTTATTATTACCGTGAAGTCATTGTCGGCAAGGTAGCGGAACAGTCGCTTAATCGCCGAGTGACGCAGCCACGACAATGTTATAGAGCGGTATGCGGCCTCGTTCGAAGCCAGCTCTCTAACCATCAGCGACTCGGTACGGGCGTGCGACAGCATGTCTATGAAGTTTATCACAAGAACGTTTATGTCGTTTCCGGCCAGGCTGTTTATGGTGTCAAGGTATTTGTCGGCCTGTGCCGATGTAAGCACCTTGCTGTACGAGAATTTGTCCTTGCGGCGATAGCGGGCAATCTGCGTGGCTATCAATGCCTCCTCGTTAAGGTTCTTCCCCTCCTCTTCCTCTTCGTCAATCCATAGCTCGGGGAACATCTCCTTTATCTTGCTTGGCATGAGCCCCGAGAATATTGCGTTTCTCGCATACTGCGTCGCTGTTGGCAGAATGGAGGTGTAAAGCTCCTCCTCGACAGAGAAATCGTTGCCTATCTCGTCGGCAAGCACACGCCATTGGTCGTACCTGAAGTTGTCTATTATTATGAAAAACACCTTCTCTCCTTTATCTACGAGCGGGAATATATGCTCCCTGAATATGTCATGGCTCATCAAGGGACGCTCTTCCCTCTCCGCTGCCATCCACTTCAGGTAGTTGTTCTTTACGTAGCGTCCGAACATGGTGTTGGCATCCTCTTTCTGCGACTGCAGCATCTCGTGCATCTGCTCGTCGGCGCTCTCTAACTTAAGTTCCCAGTAGACAATCTTCTTGTATGCCTCTTTCCACTCCTCGACAGTATTGGCGTCGCCAATCTGCATGGCGAGCTTGCCTATGTTCTGCTGGTATGCGCTGTTCGCCTTTTCGGCTACAATCTCCTTGTGATGAATATTCTTCTTCAGTGTCAGAAGAATTTGGTTGGGGTTTACAGGCTTTATAAGGTAGTCGGCAATCTTAGAGCCTATGGCCTGTTCCATAATATCCTCCTCCTCGCTCTTCGTTACCATTACGACGGGTGTCGCGGGCGACATCTCCTTTATTATGGTAAGGGTTTCAAGCCCGGTGAGTCCAGGCATGTTCTCGTCGAGCAGAATAAGGTCGAATGAGTCGTTCTTGCATGCCTCAATAGCATCGGGGCCGTTGGTGACTGTTGTCACTTCGTACCCTTTGCTCTTCAGAAATATTATGTGGGCGTTCAACAGTTCAATCTCGTCGTCGGCCCATAAGAGTCTGTTCGCCATGTTCTTTATTCTTCTTCGTAATAAATCTCCTCTTCGGCCTCGTCGTAGTCGGGCTCGTCAAGGGTGTATCCGTCAATCTCCACTTCGGGGATTTCAAGCAGGTTCTTCTCGTAGAACTCCTGGTAATCGCCGAAACTGTAATACTCTAATAACAAATCGAGGTTCGATTTTGATATTATCATTGAGTTTATGCCTTCGAGCAAACGTGCCGTTTCGCTGTTCTCGTACAGGCGCTTGCGGTATATGAATGCCTCGTCGAAGTTCAGGAACTCCTTTATCTCGAACAGGGTAACCTCGGCGAGCTTCTCGAACGTCATCTCGAAGTTGCGTACCATATAGCGCGAGAAGTTGTAGCGCGCCATCTCGAACAGCAAGCGCTTCTCGTCAAGAGAGTCATTCGGGTATGCAAGGACAAAGTAGTAGGGCTCGTCCCTGTTGCTTGAGAACTCCGGAATGGAATCGCTCAATCTCTTTACTGTTCCGTCGGCTTTCTTGTCCCATATTGACGTGCTGATGCCGCTCTGCAGCAGGCGTCCCTCTTTTATGCCTGTCGAGATCTCTGTCGCCAACTGGCTGATGCTGTCATTCGAGTATGATTTCAACAGCTCCTCAAGAGCTGTCAGCGCCTCTTCCTGCTTTCCGCCGTACAGCTTGGCCATAGCGTCGATGAACATGAACCTCGGGCGGTGCTTGCCTTTCGGGTATTTCTCGGCGGCACGCATGTTCTCTGCCTCTACAAGCTCATGCTCCTTGTCGGTGTAGTGCTTGTATGCCTTTACGTACATCGAGTCCTCCTTGTGCTTGCGTGTCATCGCATCGTCAAAGAAGTCGGGCTCCTGAATCTTTCTTGTGAATGAGCTGTCAGGGTATTCGCTCATCAGCAGCTCCTTGTAACGCAAAGCCTTCTCGGGCTCGTTCCAACGCGAGCTTGCAATGAAGAGCTGGTAATAGGCCTCGGCCATGCGCTCAAACGTCGGGTACTCTTCGGGAATACGTTCAAGATAGGATATTGTCAGCTCCTTGTCGTTGAGGTTGTCCTTGAATCTTACTCCCGACTCGTAGAGAGCCTCATATAGGGCTTTCCGTGCAGCCTCTTTTTTCTCGTCGGTGTCAGGTATCTGCTGAATGTAATATTCACGTTTGGTGGGGTCTGTTACAAGGGTGTCGGCAATCTCTTCGATAATCTCTTCCTCCATAGCCTCCTCGACGCTTGTGCTGTCACTGCTTGCGGCCGGCTCTTCGCCTTGCTCGTCGTAAAGGCCGGTAGTGTCGCTCGGCATGTCGCCGCTCATGAACGATGATATCTCATGGCTGAATCGCCAGAAGTCCTTCAGCTCCCTTTCGCCCCATTTTTGCCTGAAGGCACGCAGGCCTTGCGATACCAGCTGCTTGTTGTAGAAGTACCATTGCGCCTTTTCGTTGTTGCTTGGGACAGAGAGGTCCATCATCGGGTCCTGCTCGACCTCGTCGCCGCCGGCTTCACGCTTGTTCTTCTTCTCTTCTTTTTTCCTCAGCTCCTCTTTTCTCTTCTCCTCTTCAATCAGCTTGTCTATGATTTCGTTCAGCTTCGCTTCGGGCAGCGTGGCCCAGTAGAGCAGCTCGTCCTGTTTCTCCACGATGTCGGTGTATTCCGTTATGCCGCCGAGGATGTCGCTGCGGAACTTTACCTTTTCGTAGTACTCGGCATCCTCTTGTATGAGCGACAAGGCTTTCGAATAGTTCTCGTGCGACTTCGAGAACTTCTCCATGTCCCAGTAAAGCTCGGCGAGCGACAGGTGCAGCATGGCTGTGCCGTATCCGCTTGTAGCTCCCTCGGCAACGCCGGTGTCATAGGCTTTTATGGCTTCGGCGGTATCTTTCCGGCTCATGTGTATGTTTCCTATCGCATAGTATATCTGCGACAGATACTCCTTGTTCTTGTCCGACCTCGACATCCTTTTGAGCTTGCGCAGAATTTTCTTGTGGTTTTCGTCCGTAGCCGTCTCGGTCTGCCTTATTCGTGCGTTGAATTCAAGCTCGTACGGCGGGCTAAGCGATATTGTCTTGCCGAAGCTCTTGTATGCGGCCTTCATGTCGCCGCTCTGCGCATAAAGCTGCCCCAGCAGATAATACTCCCTTGCCTTCTCTTTCGCTGTTATCCCTTTGCGTTTTATGCCCTTCTTCACCAAGTCAATAGCCTCCTTGTTCCTGCCCTGCTTGAGCAAGAGGTTGCCTTTGGCGCGGGCATACTCCTTTTCGAGCGATTTAGGAAGCGTGTCACGCTGTATGCGCATGAGCAGGTCCTCGGCCTCATAGAGCCAGTCCATCTCGGCGTAGCACTCGGCAAGCCCTATGCGGGCTTTTGCAAGTATGTCGGGCTCGTTCTCATACAGCTTAGATATGTATATGTATGTGCTTGCGGCCTCGGTGAACTCTCCTTTTTGCAGCTGCGAGTTGGCCATAAGGAACCACACGTTGTCCATGAACGGGTTGTACTCCTTCTTGGCGTAGAAACGCTTCTGCTTTTCCGACAGCTTTTTCCCGACAGGCTTTTTGGGCCTTTTCTTGATAGAATGGTTCTTAATGGCTTTCTGGGCTTTCTCTATGGCTCTCTTGTAGCTGTCGCTGCCTATTTTCTGAGTGCCCTTGTCGCTTATGATGAACAGAGGCAACTGCTCAAGATAGTTGTCCTTGTGCCCGTCTTCCTGTGACTTCAACCCCTTTTTGTAGGCCTGGCTGCCGTTGTAGTAGGTGTTGTACCTTGCCGTGAAGGCATGGTACGCCCTGGTCGTCGCATTGTTCTTGCGTGTCGAGC
Organism: Bacteroidaceae bacterium; assembly: GCA_017462065.1. Classification (GTDB taxonomy): domain Bacteria; phylum Bacteroidota; class Bacteroidia; order Bacteroidales; family Bacteroidaceae; genus HGM04593. The sequence goes on along the minus strand of JAFTRV010000103.1, from coordinate 9,322 downwards.
AGCTGCAGAGCATGGCTGCTATGATTATCGGGAGAATATGTCTTATGTGTCTTGTCACAATCGGGCGGTATTATAATATTATATATTATAACTTAGGAATATGCGTTTTATTGTGTGTCGCCGGTTATTGCAGTATCTGCAGGACCTCGTCCTTTATTTCTTGCGGCATCTCAATGCCGCGTGTCTGAAGGCAATGCGCCCATGTACTAACCTCTTCGCTCTTCATGGTGTAGAGTATCTGTCTGAACTCCTCGATGTCGGCCTCGGTGTACTCCTCTTGTTTTGTTCCCTTGAAACGGTCAAGCTCCTCGTCGTCAAAATAGAGGTTGCTGTTGTCATACCCTTTTGCGCAGTTGGTGTGCTTTCCGCAACATACGCCGTCCTCGCCGTCATGGCTGTGATGATCTTCTGCCGCAGGCCTGTTGCGGTAAATTCTGTTTATCACAAGAAAACCGGCTATGATAAGTATGAATATCGTCGCAAGAATTATGGTATTGTTCATGTTATGTTCTTATTTGTTCTGTTTTTTTGTTGCGGGAACGGCCTTTGCCTACTATGATGCAAAGTTAGCAATAAAATCGGCTTTCGTTACTATAAATATAATTTTATATATTAAATAGCCGATTAAAAGCAGACAAGCATTCTGAGAAGTGAGCTGCTGACAAAATGTAAAATCGGCAAAACTTGATATTTTGTGTAAAAATGAAAAAATATTAAATGTTTTAATAAAAAAATGTTCTCGATATGGCATTATTTAAATATAAATAGTATCTTCGCCAAGCTCATAGTTCTTTTTGGATGTTGTGGGCGTTTTTAACAAAATGACAGCAAATAATATTAAATAACAATTAAACAGAGAAAAATGGATAAATTCAGCTACGGCCTCGGAATGGGCATAGGCCAAAATTTGCTTTCAATGGGTGTGAACAACATGAGTGTCGAGGATTTCATCAAGGGCATTAACGATGTTCTTAAAGGCGAGAAGACCGAGATAACTCATGCCGAGGCACAAAAAGTCGTGAACGAGCATTTCAAGAAACTTGCCGAGGAGGCATACGCTCAGAACAAGGCTGCAGGCGAGGCGTTCCTTGCCGGCAATGCGAAGAAAGAGGGCGTAGTGACTCTGCCGAGCGGCTTGCAGTACGAGGTGATTACGGAAGGTACAGGAAAGAAGCCTTCGGCGACCGACCGTGTGCAGTGCCATTACGAGGGTACTCTCATCGACGGCACTGTCTTCGACAGCTCAATCAAGCGTGGCGAGCCTGCGGTGTTCGGCGTGAACCAGGTCATCAGAGGCTGGGTCGAGGCTCTTCAGCTCATGCAGGAGGGCGCTAAGTGGAGACTTTATATCCCCTACGACATGGCGTACGGCGAGCATGGAGCAGGCGAGATGATACCTCCTTACAGTGCGCTTATATTCGACGTTGAACTGATAAAGGTTCTCTAAAAAGACAATGAGACATCTCTTGAAGGGCTGCGTTCTGTCAGCCATTGCGATGGTTGCCTTTGCTTCGTGCAGCAGTGGCATTGCCGACAGAAAGATAGAGCTTCGGAATTCCGAGGACTCAATCTCCTTTGCTGTCAGCATGCTCATATCGGAAGACATGCCTGTCGCCATGAAGGAGCTGGGCATTGACGCCGGCACCCTGCCTTATTTCGTCAAGGGGTTGCGTGACGCCTTTCCCGCCGACGGAACGCCCGAAGCCATGGCCTATGCTCATGGCGTGCTCATGGCGGCGTCTGCAATGGACATGCTCGAGCGTGCCGACGAGGCGATTTACCCCAATGATTCCACGAAAAAGGTAGACCGCCGCATGTTTCTCGAGGGGCTTTTGGCTACGGCGTATGGAACGGGCAAGACAATGACTGCCAAAGAGGCAATCGATTACTATAACCGCCGCATCTTCCGCTCGGCAAGCGAGGAGTTCATTGCCCGCAACAAGAAACGTCCCGGCGTCGTGACTCTGCCAAGCGGCTTGCAGTACAAAATCGAGAGTATGGGCGAGGGCCCTGTCGCAAAGTATAACGACATGGTGAGCTGCATATACAAAGGCACTTACCCTAACGGGGCGCTCTTTGACAGCTCAAAGGGCGTTGCTGTGGAGCTAAGGGTCGCCACGCTTGTCGATGGCCTCGTCGAGGCGCTTACAACCCTCCCTGCAGGTACACGGTGCAAGCTGTATATACCCTGGAACCTTGCCTACGGAGCGAAGGGCTCGGGGCGTGTGCCGCCTTACAGCGCTCTCGTATATGACCTGGAGATTGTCTCGGTTACAGGAAAATGACAAACACAAAAACTGACCATAATGAAAAACTTAGAATGCAAGGTCGATGCGCTCGACCTTAAAATCTTGAGCATCATCTCAAAGGATGCGAGAATTCCGTTCCGCAACGTGGCGGAGCTGTGCGGCGTGTCACGTGCTGCGATACATCTGCGTGTGCAGCATCTTATCGACATGGGAATAATTTCCGGTTCAAGCTACGAGATTGATGTCCGCCGTCTCGGCTACAAGACATGTACCTACATTGGCATACGTCTTGAACGAGGCTCAATGTATAAAGAGGTCGTAGAACAGTTGCGTGAGATACCCGAGGTAGTGGAGTGCTGTTACACCACAGGCCCTTATTCGATACTCGTACGCATGTATTCGCACGACAACGAGCACCTCATGCAGTTGCTGAACAACAAGGTGCAGGCTATCCAGGGCGTTATAAGCACCGAGACGATGATTGTTCTCGACAACAGCATAAAGCGTAACATGCCAATGGAGTAGCTCCGTGGCCTTGAACTTAACATGCCCCGCACGGAGGTTGCTGAGCAATCGCTGTACGGGGCTTTGACATTCTTGTTATGGATAAATTTGATTTGCACAGCGAGTATAAGGAGATTCACCGCCGCTATCCTTTGTGGAGTTCCAGGCCGGTGATAGGTATAACCGCCAACTACAAAGAGGGCAACGCCGCTCTTGCCGAGGCCTATTACGCTTCGGTTATCGAAGCGGGCGGAACGCCGCTCATCATTCCCCCTTACGCAAGCAGGGACGCCCTTGTTGAGACGTTGCATCGTGTGGATGCCGTTCTGCTTTCGGGCGGAGCGGACATCGACCCCAATTACATGGGCGAAGAGCCCGACTTTTCGCTGTTGCATGCGATTAACCCCAAGCGTGACGAGCAGGAGCTGTTGCTTACGATGCTTGCCGTCGATATGAACATCCCCGTGCTGGGCATCTGCCGTGGCATACAGACAATTGCGGCTGCTCTTGGCGGCAAGGTGCATCAGGATATCTACGCCGCTATGGGCAAGGAGTTGCTTGCTCATGACCAGGAGCCTGTGGAGCGTCATGTGGCTACTCACGACGTAAGCATAGTCAAGGAGAGCGTTCTCGGCAGAATTTTCGGCTGCGAGAAGCTTGCCGTGAACAGCTTTCATCATCAGGCTGTCAGTGCTGTGCCGCAAGGCTTTGCCGTGACGGCAACAGCCCCCGACGGCGTAATCGAGGGCATGGAGGCTGCCGACGGGCGTGTAATCGTAGGCGTTCAGTGGCATCCCGAATCATTTATCCTTAACGAGGACCGCACTATGATGCCGCTCTTTGAATGGCTCGTCAGCGAGGCAGCTCTCTACCGCCGTGCAAGAAGAGTGCATGAAAGGGTCATTACAATAGACTCGCATTGCGACACTCCGATGCTCTTCAGTCAGGGGTACAAGCTGCAGGAGCGTAGCGAGACGGCTCTTGTAGACTTGCATAAGATGCACGAAGGCTCTCTCGATGCGGCTGTGATGGTGGCCTATCTGCCGCAAGGCGACCGTGACGACGAGTCGCTGAAAAAGGCGACTGCAAAGGCTGTCGAAACGCTTGATGAGATCAAGGAAAAAGTGGCTGCATGCAAGGAGTATGTCGAGGTATGTGACACTCCGTCAGAGCTTGAACGCATCAAGAGAGAGGGCAAGAAGGCCATCATGCTCGGCATTGAGAACGGGTATGCCCTCGGCGACGATATTGCGAACGTGAAGCGTTTTCGCAACAAAGGCGTGGTATATATGACCTTGTGCCACAACGGCGACAATGACATCTGCGACTCGGCGCGCGGCAACGGCGAGCATGGCGGCCTTAGCGTCTTCGGCCGTGCCGTGGTAAGGGAGATGAACCGTGTGGGAATGATGATTGACCTCTCGCATGCCTCGGAAGATACCTTCTGGCATGTGCTAAGGACGAGCATGCGTCCTGTAGTATGCTCTCATTCGTCGTGCCGTGCCTTGTGCGACCATCCTCGCAATCTTACCAACGAGCAGTTGGAATGTATCGCCCAGAACGGCGGCGTGGTGCAGATAACCATGTACGGCGGCTTCTTGCGTAAAGAGGGCAGGGCTACTCTTGCCGACTTTATCGCTCATGTCATGCATGCCGTCCATGTTGCCGGAATAGGCCATGTGGGAATAGGCACCGACTTTGACGGCGACGGCGGCGTCGATGGCTGCTCAAATGCGTCGCAGCTGCTTGGCGTGACACGCGAATTATTGAGAGTAGGCTTTAACGAGGCTGCGCTCGAGAAAATATGGGGCGGCAACTGGCTGCGTGTTATGCGTAGCGTTCAGGATGTTCCCTGAAGAAATTATTTGATATAAACCTTTTTCCCGTTGCGGATGTATATCCCTCTTGCGGGCTTCTCTACAATGCGTCCTTGCAGGTCGTAGCATCTGTTGTCCCTTTCGCCGTACAGCTCCTTAACTGCGGTCGCATAGTCGTCGGCTGTGCCTATGTATATCTCGGCCGGCAGTTCGTTGCCCTCATGTCTTGAGCTGCCTCTTACGTACCAACGGAAAGCGCGGCGTGTGTCGTCGGCCTGCCCGGCTTGTTGCAGGACGCCATCTTTGATGATGTAGCACGCCTCTTCGCTATTTGCGTCGGGAGCAGCGCCGTACGTCCCTGTGATGCAGTATGTGTTGCATTCGGTCTCAAGGAGCATGCTGTTTGAAAGGCTCTGTTCAATTATTGCGTTTATGACAGTCACGCTCTTTTCGCCCCTTTCCCTTGCACGTATCAGGTACGGGCGGTTCGCGTCAATGTTCTCGTTCTCCTCGAGAACGACAATCTCGAGCCAGGCGTTGTAGATGTCGTCATCGTGCATCTCTGTTATCCTTGCAATCTCGAACTCTTCGAGCAGGTCGCTACTGTTCATGGCAAAAGGCACGTATAGCGGCTCCCACTCCTCGCTCTCAAAATTGCGGCGGTACTTCACCGCTCCGTAATATGTCGGGTAGTAGTTTGCGAACTTGCCGGCAGTGTCTTCAATTACGGGCGCTGTTATCTCATCGATATTGAATCTCTCAACCTTGCCGTAAAGGTATTTGGCCCGGCTCTCTATCCAGTATTTGATTGTAGATGTGTTATAAGAGGCCGTTCTGCCCCATAGCTCAGCGTCGTTCTTTATCGATTCTTCGCATAAACCGTAGTAGCTGCTGACGTAGTCGGCAAGCTCATTAAGGGCTGTGCCCTGCATGAAGTCATGCCATACAAGGTGGTAGTGCTGCTTGAACACATCGTTCTGCATCATCTTGTAGAATAAGTCGTTGCCGCTGCGGCTAACCCCCAAGTTGCTTGAGAAAAGCGTTCCCGTCCTTCCGTTCACGAAATATTTCGAGGCGACATTATACCCGAAGCTCCAGTCGAAGTCCCATATCGGGCCGAAAACAAACTTGCTGTCGGGCGAAGCTGCATCTTCTTTCCATAGATATACGCTTTTGGGCCAAAGCAGCTCGGTATTGCGTACAAGATAGTTCACGAACATGAAGCGGGCAAAAGCGCCCATGTCTACGCAGTCGTCAAAGTTTTTTCCTTCGTATACCTTCTGTTCGAAGTTACGGAACGAATCCATGATCTTTCCTAACTTCACGCTGTCTGCGTTGTTTATCGTGCCGTTGCCGCTGCTTATGTAGTCGCTCAGGTCAGGCTCTCTCACCATTACGGGCAGCTTGTAGTTGTCCGTAATGAACTTATACATCTCGTCATAGTTGTTGTCAATCTCAAGCATGCATCCCTTCTCTTCGTCAATGTCTACGCTGTTCTTTGAGATGCCTATGCTTTCCGTGAAGTTGTAGTGTCCCTGGTATTCGCCGTTTATGTATAGCTCCACCGGCACTATGTGGTTGGTGTAAGGGGCATTGACAAGCTCTCCGAGCTTCATCGCAATGGCGTTGCACAATGCCGAGCCGTCCTGGTAGTTGGCAAGCAGCACCCAGTTCTTGCCCTCTTTAAGCCCGAAGGGCGTTACAGCCCCGCCGAACTTGAGCCTATAAGGCTTTTTGGGATATTGCCATGTCGTATTGCCCCGGCCTTTTATCTGAACAGAGCTTGCAAAGTCGTCGCACATGCCGTTGCCTGTGACTTTGAAATTAGCGTCGAGGTAGTAGTTCTTGCTTATGACGCTCATCTCATCCTCAATCTCTATGTCAATACGTGGTATAATTTCGGCAGACCATTCCAACGTGACGGCATATCTGTTGCCGAGCGGCTCGAGCGACCTCGTGTAGCTGCCGCCGCTCTTTGTCAGCGATACGCAGTAGCATCCGGGGTATGCCACGCAGTATGTTATGCCGTTAGTGAAGCTATGCCGTGACTTGCCGCTCTCCTGCGGTATCTTGTCTACGAATGCGAAGGCGGCATCGTCGCTCAGCGTGAATTCCGGTGTCAGGTACTTGCCTATGGAGTAGCTCTTGGCATGCATCTCGGCTGCCGGGACGATAGAAAGGTCCTTGAAGATGTTGCTGTTGTCCCTGCGTGAGAAACCGAACGAAGTCATCGTTGGGTACTCGGGAGCGATGGACGAGATGCTGTCATACTCGTAGGCGTGATATATGCAGCTGTCGCCGTTGATGAGCGGCATGGCCAGTGTGCTGTCGCTGAGCAGAGGCGCTGCCGCAAGAGTCGTTGCGGGGTGTCCCGCTACGCCGCCGTTCTTGAGGTACACGAAAACCGTATCATTCTCTGCCGTGTTCGCAAACGCAACCGCCTGCAGCAAGGCAAGCAGCAGCGTTATGCATAATTTATGAATATACGTTCGTGCCATACGGGCGGTTAATTTTTTGCTCAAGCATATTTTTTATTGCAGCTTGAGCATGAGTGATATAAAAACAAAAAGCATCAATAACCATTGATGCTTTTTCAGTCGGGATGACTGGATTCGAACCAGCGACCACACGCCCCCCAGACGCGTACTCTAACCGGGCTGAGCTACATCCCGTTCTGTTTTCGTCTGCAAAGGTACATAAAAAACAGTAATATCAAACAATTTTTCCGAATTTATTTTGCTAAAAGGGCAAAAACCGAGCTTCTGCCGCTCATAATCTCTTTGCGATAGGGCCATTATGAAAAAATATTGCTAACTTCGTGTATCAAACATGCAGAACTATGAGTATATCGGGCAACAAGAGAACAAATGCCGAACGTGACCCAATGGGGCAGGCGATAAGCGACTATTACAGGACAGGCAAGGCCGGGAAGCTGCGGGTGCTGTCGTCGATGTTCTACGAGGACGAGATACCGGTGCCAACGCTGTTCCGCACATTCGGCGAGATGCCTCGGCTCGAGCAGAAAGCCATAGAACTGTGCCGTGGCAGGGTGCTTGACGTCGGTGCCGGGTCGGGCTGCCATAGCCTCGTGCTTATGGAGCGGGGGCTCGATGTGACAGCGATAGACATTTCTCAGCTGTCGGTCGATGTCATGAGAGAGCGAGGCATAAACGCCCTTAACGTGAACTATTTCGACGAGACCTTCAACGGCAAGTTCGACACCCTGCTTTTTGCCATGAACGGCATAGGCATCGTGGGCAAGGTCGAACGCCTCGAGCAGTTCTTCCGCAGCGCACGCCGTCTGTTGGCTCCCGGCGGCCAGCTGCTTCTCGACTCGTCGGACATAAGCTACGTGTTCATGAACGACGACGGCTCAATGGATATAAACCTCGCCGCAGGCTATTATGGCGAGATAGACTACAAGATGCGCTACAAGAACATCACAGGCGAGCCTTTCGACTGGCTGTATATCGATTTTGGGACGCTCAGCATGTATGCCGAGGAGCATGGCTTCAGCTGCGAGAAATGCCTCGACGGCGAGCATTACGACTACCTCGCGCGCCTTGCCCTGAAGTGATGCGTGCGGCTAATTGCCCATATTCATGCCCGATGTCCCTCTGTAATGCAGAAACTCCTTAAGACGTTGTTTGAGAATAACCCTCGACACGCATATCCTGTTCTTTATCGTGCCTAAGGGAGCGTTCCTTATGTAGGCGATTTCTTGGTACTTGAGCCCTATGATAAGCAGCCTTATCGCCTTGTTATGCTCGGCGGGCAAAGCGTTCAGAGCATTGTAGATGTCCCTTATGTTGCATCCCGAATCGTTGCTTCTGTTGTAGACAGGGTGGCGAAACTCGCATTGCTCCAGCCACAGGTCCTCGTAGAGCGAGTATTGGTCCTTGCGTCTGCAATTATTCACGAAAGCATTCCTCATGACCCTGAAGCTCCAGTTCTTGAAGTCACGCCCGTCAAATTTCTCACTCGAAAGAATAATCTTCAAATTAGTCTCCTGCAATAAGTCATACGCCTTGTCCGTGTCTCTCGTGAGGCTCATAGCATACCGTAGCAAGTCTGTCTGCTTTGCTATCAGCAGCTTCTCAATATCTGCTTTTTCCACTGTTCAAGTGTTATTATGTTAGTTCGACAATAATAACACCTGAAAATGCGCTTTTGTTCTTTTATTAACTTTAATTAACAAAGAATTCAAAAAGAATCCATTTCGCATCTGCGGCAGTGAATAAAAACAGCATGGTTTATTAAGATGTATAAAACAAACACAACCTCCCGCTATTGCTCCACCTCAACATATCATAAAATATAAAAAAATTACGGTTTTTACACATTATATGATAGGCTGTGCAAAATTACTTATTGCCTGTTAAGCTATTTTTCAAAGCAATACCCTTTTCTGTAAGACGGTATTTTTGCAATTTACTTTGTTTCTCATTAGGTAAAGTAAATTCTATATAGGGATAGTCATTTAATTCCTTCAATTTGAGTTAACCGGCAGACTTTCCCTTATTTTTCCGATCATACTCATCGCTTTTTATATCATCGGCTTCGGTTTCGGGGCCGATTTTTTCATTTTCAGTCACGTCTGGAGCCACCACTCCCGTAAAATCGTGTTCCACGCATAGAACATCAGGCCGCAAGAGCTACTTGGACTGACTCTCGTCTTGCAAGGTTGACCACATTTGCTGTATGGATACCGAAGAAGATCAGCATGATCTCTGTCGATTTTGCAGGCTGTTG
>JAFTRV010000102.1 GCA_017462065.1 Bacteroidaceae bacterium | reverse complement strand
TAAAACAGTCTCTTATAACCGTTTCGTTGAACTTGAAAAGGAGGTGCTATTACAGATGACGGCTTTTATCAAACAGGTATTGCTTGGAGAGTGTACGGGGATAAGTTTTGTGGATAGCACGCCTCTGCGTGTATGCCGCAATCAGCGCATACTCATACACAAGACATTTGACGGTCTCGCAAGCCGTGGCAAGTGTTCTTTGGGTTGGTTCTTCGGTTTCAAACTACATCTGGTCATAAACGACAAGGGCGAAATCCTTAATTTTGTATTCACGACAGGTGGCGTGGATGACAGAGAACCACTCAAAGAGGGGGTGTTGTTAAAGAACATCAAGGGGAAACTTTTCGGAGACAAAGGGTATCTCGGCAAAACGCTTTTTGAGACAGTGTTTGTTGACGGTATCCAGTTGTTTACCAAGGTCAAGAACAAGATGAAAAACTCGCTTATGAGTATTGCCGACAAGATTTGCCTGAGGAAACGCGCACTTATAGAAACTGTTAATGATGAGCTTAAGAATATCGCTCAGATTGAACATTCGCGCCATCGTTCGTTCAACAATTTTATCGCAAATGCGTTGAGTGCCATTGCTGCATATTGTTTTTTTGAAAAGAAACCCGCCATTGACGTGGAATTCGTCAATGACGGGCAACTTTCTCTGTTCTAAAATTATATCGAACTCACGTTAATTAGATATTGACACTCTGCCATTGCCTTTGCTACTAACCGAGATTCGACATATAGTATCAATGCAAGATATAAGCAGCAATGAAAGAAGCACAGAAAAAACCGAAAGGGATGAAATCTTTTTTCTCATAAATTATATTCTAAAACATCAAATTGACACTATAAAACGTTCATTACGCTATAACATCTCTACCCCAACGACTGCAGCCAGTAGTGAAAATCGTCTACGGTCGCATATTCGTTCATTTCAATGTAGTTCATAGCGTAGTCCAAAGGAACTGTATATCCATAGTGGAGATACAGTTCCTCGACCAACGCTTCAGGGGCTACCGGCACGAACATTACTCGCTCAACTGCTTAATGACCTTTACAAGCTGCTCGCCGAGACCGATAGAATAGCCTTGCGACATGAACACTACCCTGTTGAAGGTGTCTGCGACAAGTATCACAGGGCGGTTAGGGTTCTTCAGCTTCATATTGGCTACTATCTCATTGAAAATTCTGTCGTTGATATCCGTTCCCCACACCACTGTCGAAGGCAGCTGCGGGAAGTCGTTCACAAAGCGGCCTGCCTCGTTCCGGTCACGGAAGAGAAGCACCATCTTCTGCCCCCACTTCTCGAAATCATCCTTGTACGGCATTACATCACGCAAGAAGTGGTTCACAGGCTCGCTGCCCGGAGCTATAAGGGCTATCACATAGTAGCCGCGCCCTGTCGCCGACAGCAAGGAACGCTCTCTATCCTCTGTTGTGTCATAGAAAAGGTTCTCGCTGTTAAAGTCGCCGATGACCTGCAGACGCTCGCTGCTCTCACGCAGCACATAGTTTATCGCAGAAGGCTTGCCCTCCTCTACCGTAAAGAATGTAAGATGCGCGAGCACGCCGCCGTCGGCCATGCGTGTGCCTGTTATCATAAGGTAATCGCCTGTGTCGAGCGGCGTGCCATCCTTGAGGAGCGATTCCCATGTGGTCGCCTCTTCGGGATAGTTGAGCAGCTGCAGACGGCCGTCCACTATCTTTGATATTGTGAAATGAGAGTAGTACTTGGGATTGTCGATGAACGCAGAGGGCTTGAACGCAGCCTTGAGAGTTCCTTGCGGAGCGTTCTTGTTCTCCTGCGCCTCGAAGTTCACATCGACCCACTTGCCTTTGTCATGATTCAGGTTAGTGCGGTACTGCACCTTGCCTGTCACCTCGTCGATGCGTGCGGCGATGCCCATGCTTCGGGCAGCCGACACGAAGAAGATGTCGCGTGAGTGGGCGTCGGCCTTGCGCATATCCCACACGCCTTTCGGCGACATGCAGAGCGAGAGGGGATTCCATGCGTCATCCACGGCGATATTGTCACGGCACCATGCGACCCACTGTTCGGGTTTTTTCCTGTATTCATCGGCCTCGTCCTCGGTTATTACGCTGGCAAAGAATGAACGGTACGGAGTGAGCATCTCGTTGCTGACACGGGGGTTGGCAACATAGTTCAAATATATTGCACTGCAATCATTGTCCACATCCTCGAGAGCCGCCGGCAGATGGTCGTCAAGCACCTCGGGCGACACGTCGCGACGGTCCTTGTCGGTGAGCGCAAAGAGCAACGCCATTGCCTTCTCACGTCCCTCGGCAGGGCAATTGCGAAGGAACTCAACTATTGTTCGATGATTGCCGCGCGACTGCTTGAGCAGGGTTGCGACAGCAGAAGCATCCAAATCAAGTTCCTTTGCAAGGGCTACAGCATCAGCCTCGGTGGGGAACGTCGCCACGTAGGCATTTCTGATGGAGTCCTCACGGGCAAAGCGGCATGCATTCTCTGCAGCCTGTTCAGGCGTTACCTCAGGAACGGTATTTCTCTCTTGCGGAGGGGTAATGTTCATCTCAAGGGTTGCCGTATAGCCGGTGCTCTTGTCAAGCGTGACAGTCACCTCCTTGTCCTTGCCCGCCGTGAACTTAGCAAAGCCGAACTTGCCGTCCAACGAGGCCCAGGCTACCATGTCGCCCAAGCCTGTAGTAATGGAGGCTCTGCCCTTTTCATCGCATACTTTTGTAGCTGCCGTGAAGAATTCGGCATAGTTGTAAATCTTGAATTCAACGGTAGCTTTTGCAGGGTTGCCGTCGCTATCCACGACAACGACTTTCGTTGTCGCCACCGGAGCGTAGTTTTCGGTAACGTTTATTTCGGTGTAGCAAGGGGTGACGCTCAACACCTCTTCGGGGCCGTCGTAGCTGCCGAAGGCTTTGGTATGCATGAGCATGCCTCGTGAAGCCGGGGCATTGAACCAGGCGAGGTCGAGTACCGGTTCGGGCTCGCAAGCTCCGAGAAAATGCCAGTCGCCGTCTATCCACGCCTCGACCCAGGCATGGTTGTTGTCTGTGTGCGCCCAACGGGGAGTATATACCTGCCTTGCAGGGATACCGACAGAACGCAGAGCCGCAACGGTAAAGGTGGACTCCTCACCGCAACGGCCGTAAGCGGTACGCACCGAGGCCAACGGGGAGCTTGTCCTTATGTCGCTCGGAGTATATGTGACCTTCTCGTGGCACCAGTGATTGACCTCAAGGACTGCGTCACGCATCGACAAGCCCTTCACCCTATCCTTAAGCTCATTATAGAACACCATGCGGCTTGTGTCCATGTCTTCGTTGTTCACCCTTACCGGCAGCACGAAGTGAAGGAACTCCCTGACGGGCACCTTCGTTCCCCACGGCATCTCGTGGCGCGCCATAAGGGCATAATCGACATTCTTCAGATAGTATTCACCGCTGTAATCGGCCATGTCGGGCAGAGGCATGTATGCATAGAGGAACTGCATCGCCTGCAGACGCTCGCCATGCAGTTCATTGTCAAAGACCTCGAAAAAGGAGTCATTGCCTACAACAGCGCGACGCTTATTGAAGTCTTGCGTAATTTTGCCCTTTTCATCGAATTTTTCACCGGCATTGCACCCGCAGAATATCAGCATTGCGATGAGTGATGCCAACAAAGTCGTAGAATATTTTTTCATAAGTTCACAGTTTTATCGTAACAGCAGCTTGTGCCTGGCACAAATATATAAAATGTCGGCGAAACAGTCAGCTCTTTTTCAAAATTAATGCATCATAGACGGCTATTGCATTGAATTTTGCATACAAAGGGGAGCGATAATAAATATTTTTTATATCTTTGCTATAAATAGCGAGGATAGCGAAAACAGAGTAGGATGAGCGAAAATCATATACCGGCAAAGACACTCGGCAAATGGCTGTGGAACAACTCAAAAGGAGCTAAGGGCCAGGCTGTCGCAAACACGTTCATCGGGCTGACCGATGTGGTTTGCCAGCTGCTGTGGGTACTTGCGTGCAAGCATGCGATAGACATTGCCACGGGCGAAGCTGAAGGCTCTCTCACATTGACAGGAATTGCAATAGGAGCATTGATGCTTGTTGAAATACTTTCACGTATCGCAAGCCGTTGGATACACTCAGTCACAGGCAACAAGATACGCAATAAACTACGTCTGAGCATCTTTTCAAGGCTGATGAAATGCGACTGGCTGCACCTATACAAACGCCACACAGGCGACCTTGTGAACCGCCTCGAAGGTGATGTCAGCAACATAACGTCGCTCATCACCGAGAGCGTTCCCGCCACAATAGTGGTATTCGTACAGCTTATAGCGTCGTTCGCCCTGCTGTTCTGCATGAGCCCCGAACTGGCTGTATCGGTAATAATAATTCTGCCGATATGCCTTGTCATGAGCAGGCTGTACGTACGCAAGATGAGAAGATACAACCGTGACGTTCGCAACAGCGACAGCCATATACAGTCGGTAATACAGGAGAGCCTGCAGCACAAGGAGGTCATAAAGACAATGGAGCAGAACGCAACGACGGAGGAACGCATCGGCGACCTGCAAGACACATTGCAGAGACAGATTACCGGCCGCACGGTATTCTCGCTCGGCTCATTCACGCTTATTCAGCTTGGCTTCGCGGCAGGCTACCTTTTGGCATTCCTTTGGGGCGTGTGCGGGCTACGCGACGGCATTATCACATACGGCACTATGGCCGCCTATCTTCAGCTTGTAGGCCTTATACAGCGTCCCACAATGGACCTCAGCCGTTACATCCCCGGAATGGCATCGTCGCTCACCGCCGCCGAAAGGCTCTACGAGCTCGAGGAGATTCCGCTCGAGGAGCAGGGCGACAGCATCATTCTCAAAGAGACAGCGGGCGTGAGATTCAATGACGTAACGTTCGCATACAGCAGCGAGGGCCGCCGCATTATAGATAAATTCAGCTACGACTTTCCTCCGGGCAGCCGCACCGCCATTGTAGGAGAGACCGGAGCAGGAAAAACGACGCTCATAAGGCTGCTAATAGCGTTGATTAAGCCCGACAGCGGCAACATAGAGCTTTACAATGACAAGGAGCTTGAGCCTGCGACAACGCTCACAAGAGGCAATATCGTTTATATACCCCAGGGCAACAGCCTAATAAGCGGCACTATAAGGGAGAACCTGCTCATGGGCAACCCCGACGCCACCGAGGATGACATGAAAGAGGCGTTGCACACTGCGTGCGCCGACTATGTCTTTGAGCTGCCGAACGGGCTTGACAGCCCGATAACAGAGAGCGGAGGCGGTGTCAGCGAAGGACAGGCGCAACGAATAGCCGTAGCACGCGCCATACTGCGTTCAGGAAGCATTCTTATTTTCGACGAAGTGACATCAGCGCTCGACGAAGAGACCGAGCAGGAGATGCTCCAAAGGCTCGCCGACGAGAAGCATGGCAAGACTCTTATCTTTGTAACGCACCGCCCTGCGGTAATAAAGCACTGCACGCAGGTATTGGAAATAAAAAGAAGCAAGGCGTAAGGCATAATGGCGCCATACGACAGACAAGAGGGTGACTTTTGGGTCACCCTCTTGTCGTCGGGGGTGAATAAAAAGCAAAGTTCAAGGCTTGTGCAGGCTTCAAAACCGCAACCGACGCTGCTAACGAGAGCAAAGAGTGCTTGCTTTCTTTGCCGAGTAGCGAGGAGGAAAAGCCACAAAGGG
>JAFTRV010000101.1 GCA_017462065.1 Bacteroidaceae bacterium | reverse complement strand
TTTCTTGCTGAGCATCAAAAAACTTGCAGAACTCATCTGCCAAACAGAAAATTTCAGTAACTTTATCCTCGGAGAACATAGCGGTAAGGTGTTGTATTATTTTTGATTGCAACCTAAAGTTACAACAATTATCGCTATTCTTCTAATTTTCAACGAGTTAATTTTAATACAAATTAAAATTCTTATATCGAACTCACGTTAATGTGTTGTTATTTAATGCTAATGATTTCTTGTGATGTAATTGAAAGATACATATTTGGTTACGAAAAACGATAAAAGGTGATTGATTCTCGTGTAGAATAAATGTAATTTGGTGTTTTTGCAACCAAATAATTATATTTGTGCTATATTTTTGTGTCATTGATAAACTTAAAATTTGATGTATTATGAATGACAATGATTTTGAAATGATTGAGGAATTTCAGTCGGATAGTATGGATGAACTTGTAAGTGAAAGGAAAAAGAATAAAGCTATTCAAAGTTTTTTAATGCATTCGTCTTTCCCTGTAAAGTACTCTTTTGTAGAGAATTATCCCAATGGAGATTCCTTAAAGAATGAGATTGCGCCAGAATGTCTTGATGAATTAGGAAAGAATAAAAAAGACTCTTTTTCTGCACAAAAACATCGTAGCGACTCATTGTTTTATACTACAATACCTATGGTACTGAATTATGAAGGGGGGTACGTTAATGATAAGTTTGACCGAGGTGGTGAAACTAATATGGGTATAACACAATCATTTCTCGATACATATAAAAAGAAAGCTGCTGTCAGTGTTGATAACGTTAAAAACTTAACAAAAAGCGATGCTATAAAATTATATAAAGCAGAATGGGATAGTAGGGGGTTTGGATTATTGGATAATGAGAATGTAATGAAACTTACTTATGATTTTTCTGTTAATTCAGGTCCAAGTACTGCAATTCGTTCTTTACAGAAGGTCTTAAATAAGAAAGGGTGTAATTTAAAGGAAGATGGTTATATTGGCGACAAAACTAATCAGGCTGTGAACTCTGTGGATGAAAAATGGCTGAAGAAAGAACTGCAGAAGTCCCGTGCTGAACATTGTGACAGTATTGTAGATAAATATCCTAATCAAGGACGTTATATAAAAGGTTGGTTTTATCGTATAAATGATATAGGCAATAAGTTTGGTTGTGATACGATTTTCAAAAGCAGGCACTCCAAAAGTAAATTATGAAAAGATTATTTGTGATTTTAAGTGTGTTAAGCATTATTGCTTGCGGTAGCAATAAGCAGGTTGATGTTGCGGGCGTCTCGCCCTCGCCATTTGTGGGTTGTTGGGAGTGTGTAGGAGCGAATGATTCTATTCAAAATCTTTCGGTGCGCATAGGCGAGCGAGGCGATTCGCTGCTTGTGGCATTTTTTTGGGAGAGACAGGAACCTTTTTATATGACGGGTAATCCATTGAGCGATAGCAAAGGCAATGCCATACCGCAGGCTTGTATTCCTATTCCAAAAATTGGTAACAGTGCGGTTGGCACAATTGTGAACCAATATTTTAGTGTGTTCCAGAAATATCCAAAGAATGAATACTATCCCCTTGTCCTTGAGCTAAAATCGCTCGATACGCTCACGTTTAAAATAAGTGGTAATGTAAATTATTGGCCCGACAGCGGGGTGCTTGTGCGTAAAAACAGCGAGAATTGCTCTTTTTCAACCGACGTGGTAGATTTATATAAAGAAAATGCCTTTGTACCCGATGCCAATGTTTCTGCTGTAAATAAATTTGATGTTGCGGGCATTACGCCCACCCCGTTTGTGGGTGAGTGGGCGTGGGAGAAAAACGGCCCATGGCAAGATTTTAGTATAAGCATAGCCGTAAAGGGTGATTCGTTGTTGCTTGTAGCCGGTGGCGTGTTTTTGGGTGGCGCAAGGATGCAAATGCCGGAGTTTGGCAGTGATGGAAACTACTTGCCCCAGGCTCATTTGCTTGTTCCACCACGTGGGAACAAAACCATAGGGCGTTTCTTCATGGATGCCGATTGTGAGGTTATATTGGAACTTTTCAGCGACAACACCCTTTTGTTCAAAACCGCAGAAAAACTTGGTTTCTGGCCCGATAGCGCAGTGATGGTGCGAACAAGTAGCGAAAGTCGTGTTTTCAAATAACAGTGTTCGCATAGTAAATTTTAATATTCCCGAGGGTTCTTTAACCCACGGCACTTGAGATACACATACTAACCCACAATGTAGATTCTTAGACATACAAACTTGTCTATAAAACGCTTTAAAAGACCATTAAATATGACTTTTATTTTTAACACTCCTCTTCGTTGAAGAAATCTTGCCTCCTTTTTACTCCCTGATAACCACCAATATATAACTGACTATCTCGTTTGGGTAGTATTCGGGCAGTATATGACCCATTGAGTAGTGCCAAAATACGTTTTTAATTGTCCTTAAAATCTCTCAAAATCTATTACTCCTCTTCTTCGGAGAGGACAAACCAACAAAAAAATAATTATTTTTTTTGTTAGACACCGAAATATTTCTCAGTTTCGTTTCTTCAACTCCTTCTCCAAATCCAAGAGGTCTAACATATCCTCCTTATCTGCCTCTTCTGCTTCGAACTGCTTACGTCTTTTATCGAACTCATCATAAACCTTGTGAACGATAGATTCCATCTGCAAGTTACTTACACTGCCAGCACCAACAAGTAATTTTTGGTCGTTTGACAAAAGAATCTTATCAACATTCTCTCTCCAAAAATCCATTGTCAAACCTTGACGGTTCTTTGCTCTGAACTCGGCAGTTTCAATGAAGATAACTACAAGTCTGTTCAATGAATCAAGTTCATCTTCTTTCAGGTAATTCTTGGCGATTATTATATCCTGCTTTCTGACAATATTGCCTTTCCAAGATGTCAATCCCATGTTTGCACTGTTAGCATCTGCTCTGCTTGTAATGATTTCAGCGGCAGTCTGTCCTGTAATGGCATACAAAAGTTTGTTCTGGGTAGTAGCGTAGAACATCTGTGTTGCCTTGTCTGTCTTGTCATAATCTACGCTTAACGCAAACAAATCCCTCACCTTTTGATAGAATCGCTTTTCCGATGCTCTAATATCCCTAATACGAGCAAGCAACTCATCAAAGTAGTCGGGACGACCATCGGGGTTCTTCAAACGCTCATCATCAATAATGAATCCTTTTTGCAAGAAATCCCTCAAATGTTGGTTTGCCCACTGTCTGAACTGAACACCCCTTACTGAACGCACTCTGAAACCGAGTGCCATTATCATTTCCAAAGAGTAGAACTTAACCTTATAATTCTTGCCATCAGAGGCAGTTGTTAAGTAATCCTTAATAACTGAATTAGCATCTAACTCCTTGTCTTTTAATATATTCGTTATGTGGATGTTGATGTTAGGTTTAGAGGTGGCAAAAAGTTCTGCGAGTTGTGATTGGTTCAACCATACAGACCCATCACGAGCAAACAACGACACTTTTATACTGCCATCGCCCGATTCGTATAGTATTATATCTTGTTTCATATTGTTTTTGGCATAATTTTTTCGTTTTTACAAAAGGCGTGATACGCACTACAAAAATAATGAATCAAAATCCGTTTGTCAAGTATATACATAACAAAAACGAGTCCCAATTTTTTGGGAACTCGTTTGCGGTGTGTATGGGTTTCTTTTCGTTCATACTAATAGGCGTAATCATATTTTATCTTTGTAAGGAGTATTTTCTACACCTTTAATCCTTAATTTTGAGACCAATCTATCAAGTGGCTTTTTGCATATATTCTTAAACCATAGGGTATCGCCAAATAGTCTAACTAACGTTGGACTTGTTGCGTAATATGCCTTTATGAACAATCTGCCATACCATGTTTCAGACAAAGTATAGTCCCTGAATCTTCTCAATGTCCATACTTCGGGGCAATCATAAGAACCATATACCGCTGTTGCAATATAGCAACCGCCCGCCTTTGGTCTTTGAGGGATAATATATGATGGGTCAAGTTCTTTTATGCTATTATGATATTCCATTATGGTGTCAAAACGACTGTTTATCGCTTCATCGGTAAGCGTGTATTCCACAACATAATTCCCAGAGTCTAACGAAATTGTCCATGAACGAGACAATGCAAGTTCTTCTTGCATTTTTATCATACTCTTGTAATAACTAATCTCATTATCAGTGCCAATATGACAAAGTGTAGCGGCAAAACTCAATAAATAAATACATCCATCTCCACTATCAAGATAATCCTTCCAGTCATATTCAGAAGGATGTCCATCATCTGCATTGTTGTATGAGGATTTTGCATAATTATATGCGTTTAATGCGGTTTCTCCTGTTGTTAGTCCAATGTTTTTCTTTAACAACTCGGAATCTCCTCCTTTTTCTTTTTCAGGGTAGTGAAAGCAGAAAATTAACGGGTAGTTTCTGGCTTCAATGAGCGGTTTGGGGAGTTCGCTCAATTTGGGCAAAAAGTGCCTTGTAGAGCGTCAGGGTAGTGTTCGGGTAGTCTCTCGTCCCTCACTTACTACTCTTATTTTTAGGAGGATTGGGTAATAGTTTCAGGGTAGTATTCGGGTAGTATTGCTCAATTTCGGGCAGTTTTCGGGTAGTATTTTGACAAAAAATGACCGACTGGCTACCCTGTCGGTCATTGTAAATCGTTGATATATAGGTTCTAAACCTTTTTCAACCTCTTAATATTCCTCCTCGTCGAAGAAGAAGTCCTCTTTGCTTGGATAGTCGGGCCAAATGTCTTCGATGCTCTCATATACATCACCCTCATCTTCTATCTCCTGCAAGTTCTCGATAACCTCCAATGGTGCTCCCGAACGTACTGCGTAGTCAATAAGTTCGTCCTTTGTTGCGGGCCATGGAGCGTCCTCCAATTTTGATGCTAATTCCAGTGTCCAATACATATCCAAATAGTGTTTTTTGTTAAGTGCGTGCAAAAATATAGTAAATTTGTTTATTTACAAGGCTTTTCCCACTTTTTTTCCTCGCCGCCGCATAGTTCTCTCTGCAATAGGAACAGATAGTCCGATAAACGGTTTATATAAATCATGGCATTAGGAGCGATGTTTTTTTCCTCGTTCAGTGTCGTCATAGCTCTTTCTGCCCTGCGGCATACTGTTCGGCAAAGGTTGGCACGGGCCGCAGCCTCTGTCCCTCCGGGGAGTATGAATGTACGCATGGCGGGCAATGACGCTTCCAAGCTGTCGATGGCTCTTTCCAAATGCGTTATATCCTCCTCTGTTATCAAGCAATTTTCGCTCTTTTCATCGGCCAAATGGTAGCCAATGGTAAGCAGCGTCTGCTCAATACGCTCGATGAACTCTGCCTTTTTCTTGTCCTCTATGGCCGTCGCAAGCAGCCCGAGGTGCGCATTCAGCTCGTCAAGTGTTCCATAGGCCTCCACTCTTATGTGGTCTTTCCTTACTCTTGTGCCTCCTATGAGCGATGTCGTTCCGTCATCGCCCCTGCCTGTGTATATGGTAGCTTTCTTGCTGTTCATGGCGGCTAAAGCTTTAGTTTGTAGTTCTGTTTATATCGGTTCTTGTTGAACAGAACAATTCCGTAGCTGTAAAGGTCATACGTTATAATGGTTGCCGTGTTCTCAACGACTCCTTGCCACCATTGCTCAAGCGCTTTGTTCCTATGTATGCCTTCTATGACAACAACGCTCTCCTCATTGACATGTCTCATGGCGATATCCCACAGTTCGGCATAATTGTCACAGCTGCCTATGTATAGCATGCCTGTCTTGCCGCTCTCTTCTAAGATTTTGCTTAGCAATTCTGCGGTGTCGCCTCTTGCGATGTCGCAGCCAAGCTCTGCCAAAAGACGGCAAGCCTTCTTGCCGGGCGCAGTGCCGCTTATGCTGTGCTTTACCGCAGCAGGCTTCGCCAAAGCCATAGCGCATGCCGCTGTGTGCGAGCCTGCGGCTATAATACGCTCAGGGTTGTAGTCGTTCGTAATCCTGAACAGCTCTCTCGCATGCTTCCTGCTTATGCCGTTCTCCTCGTTCGCTATTGCGTCAAGGAGCGGGTAATGGTAATATGGCAAACGCTCCCTCAGCACTTGCGTGATGAAGAAGAAGGCCGAAGGGGACTGAATGCCGAATCCCCTGTTATGCCTTTTTCTGTTTATCCAATCACCGAGCCTCATTTAAATACCGAAAGCCTCCTTTACCTTTTCGACATAATCGAGTTTCTCCCATGTGAACAGCTCAACCTCAATCTCTTGTGCGTCAAGGTAGCGTGACGCGAATCTCTTCGTGACAATCTGCGGCGTACGTCCCATGTGGCCGTACGATGCCGTCTCGCTGTATATCGGGTTACGTAGCTTCAGACGCACCTCGATAGCCTTCGGACGCAGGTCGAACAGCTTCGCTACAACCTTTGCTATCTCTCCGTCGCTCATGCCCACTTTGGCTGTTCCATAGGTGTTGGCAAAAACGCTTACGGGCTGTGCCACGCCGATAGCGTATGATAGCTGTATAAGCACCTCATCGGCTACGCCCGCAGCGACAAGGTTCTTGGCTATATGACGTGCCGCATATGCTGCGCTGCGGTCTACCTTGCTGGGGTCTTTTCCGCTGAAAGCGCCGCCGCCGTGCGCGCCTTTTCCGCCGTATGTGTCCACGATAATCTTACGTCCTGTGAGTCCCGTGTCGCCGTGAGGTCCACCAATAACGAACTTGCCGGTAGGGTTTACATGGTACTTGATGTCGTCGTTGAAGAGCGCAAGCACGCTGTCTGCCGTAATCTTGCTCTTCACGCGAGGCATTAGAATGTTAAGCACGTCCTCTTTAATCTTAGCTATCTGCGCTTCGTCAGCCGCGAGCTGAGCCTCTCTGCCGCTCTCAGTCGGCAGAATGAAGTCGTCGTGCTGTGTCGAAACGACGATTGTGTCGATTCGTACGGGCTTGTTGTTGTCGTCATACTCAACTGTAACCTGGCTCTTGGAGTCGGGACGCAGGTATGTCATCTCTTTGCCCTCTCTTCTTATCTCGGCGAGCTCGGTAAGTATAAGGTGCGACAGGTCGAGTGAAACAGGCATGTAGTTTTCTGTCTCGTTGGTCGCATATCCGAACATCATTCCCTGGTCGCCTGCGCCCTGTTCCATAGGGTCGTTGCGCTCAACGCCTCTGTTGATGTCGGGGCTCTGCTCATGTATTGCCGAGAAAATTCCGCATGAGTTGCCGTCGAACATGTATTCGCTCTTTGTGTATCCGATTTTGTTTATCACACGTCTTGCGATGTCCTGAAGGTCTACATAAGCCGATGATTTCACCTCGCCTGCAATCACTGCCTGGCCAGTCGTGACAAGTGTCTCGCATGCCACTTTCGAGTCGGGGTCGTATGCGAGAAGCTCGTCGAGCACGGCATCCGAAATCTGGTCGGCTACTTTGTCGGGGTGTCCCTCTGAAACTGATTCAGATGTGAATAAATATCCCATAATAGATTTTTTATGCCCATAATAAGGGCTGGTTAATAATCAAATTAAGCGTGAATGGGATTTGTTGCCGGCGAAAGCCTATACTATGCTCGCTGAAGGAGCTTTTAGCATTTTTTACTGTGGTTGCAAGCAGTCAAATCTCTCCACAAAAGCAAGAATATCAGCTAATCCTGCATGAATTCTCTGCAAAGGTAACTCCTTTTTGTCTAAAATATGTCTGTCGGGCCGTTTTTTTTGCCTTATTCGCTCATTTTAACAGTTTGTAGCAGTCTAAAAGGCGATGTCCGCCACTCTTCTCCTGAATACCGGGTGCAGTGCGTTTGGCGCAATCTCGCAAAGCGGCGTCATTACAAAGCTGCGTTCGTGCATGAGCGGGTGGGGTATCTTCAGCCTCTCGCTATCGACAATCTCTTCTCCGTACAGCAGAATGTCAATGTCTATAATCCTGTCACTATATACTCCGCCTGTAGACTTGGCGCTTCGCCCAAGCTGCCGTTCGGCACTCTCCGTAATGTCAAGCAGCTGCGTCGGGCTTTTGTCCGTCTTGAATGCGACAACGCAGTTGAGGAAGCTGTTCTCGCTCTCAAAGCCCCAGGGCTCAGTCTCGACAAACGACGACAGCGCCGTGTAATGACCAAGTGCGAGCGATAGTGTCTCTATCGCTCGCATAAGGTTATCGTGCTTGTCACCGATGTTGGTGCCTAAGCCCAAATATACGGTCGCCTTCTCTCTCATCAGTCGATTATGAGCATTGCATCGCCGTACAGGCCGAAACGGTAGCCCTCCTTGAGCGCCACTTCGTATGCGTTCATGACATAGTCGTAGCCGCCGAACGCTGTTGTCAGCATAAGCATTGTCGAGTAGGGCGCGTAGAAGTTGGCAATCATGCTGTTTGCCACCTTGAAGTCGTGCTCGGGGAATATGAACTTGCTTGTCCAGCCGTCATACTCCTTGAGCATGCCGCCTGTCAGCGTTGCGGTCTCAAGCACACGCTGGACGGATGTTCCTACAGCGCATATGCGACGTCCTTCGGCCTTAGCGTTGTTTATAATCTTTACTGCCTCGGTGTCTACGCTGATGAGGTCGCTGTCCATCTTATGCTTCGTGAGGTCCTCGACGTCAATCTCACGGAAACAGCCCAGTCCTGTATGCATTGTCACGAAAGCGGTGTCGATGCCCTTTATCTCCATACGCTTCATGAGCTCGCGCGTGAAGTGGAGGCCTGCGAACGAAGCCGTTACCGAGCCCTCTTTCTTTGCGAAGTATGTCTGGAAGTTCTGCAGGTCCTCGGGTTCCTCCTTGCGCAGTCGCTTGAAATCATCGGGCAGCGGAGCTACGCCCAGGTCGAAAAGCGCCTTCTTGAACTCGTCGTGCGGTCCGTCATAGAGGAAACGCAGCGTGCGTCCTCGCGACGTGGTGTTGTCGATGACCTCGGCAACCATTGAGTTGTCCTCGCCGAAATAGAGCTTGTTGCCTATGCGTATCTTGCGGGCAGGGTCCACAAGGACATCCCACAAACGGAACTCTTCATTAAGCTCTCTAAGCAGGAACACCTCTATCTGGGCGTTGGTCTTCTCCTTGTTGCCGTAAAGGCGTGCGGGGAACACCTTGCTGTCATTCATTACAAAAACATCCTTTTCATCGAAATATTCAATGATTTCCTTGAATATGCGATGTTCAATCTTGCCGCTCTTTCTGTGAAGGACCATCAAACGTGATTCGTCACGGCAATCCAGCGGGTATAGCGCTATGCGCTCATCGGGCAATTTGTATTTGAACTGCGACAGTTTCATGTGTTGTCCACCGATAATAAAATTTTCTTCAGTCATTGTGCTGTTTGTTTTTCGAGCCATTCAGGGAAGGCTTCCGGCGTTATACAATTTTCTAATTTATATTCTCCTATTCTTGTACGCGTCAGGGCTGTCAGGTAGGCGCCGCTATCGAGCGCTTCGCCCAAGTCCCTTGCAAGGGAGCGTATATAAGTGCCCTTGCCGCATGTGACACGTATCTTTATCTTTGGCAATTCGCATTCGAGCAGTTCTATCTCGTCTATGCGAATCCGCTTGGGCTCCAGCTGCATGTCGCTTCCTTTCCTTGCCAGGTCATAGGCGCGCTTGCCGTCTACCTTGCACGCCGAAAAGAGCGGCGGACGCTGTGCAATGTCTCCCACGAACTGTTTCAACGCTGCCTCTACCAGCTCTCTTGTTATATGTTCGTAGGGGTATGTGGCATTGACTGGGTGTTCCATGTCATACGAGGGGGTGGTAGCTCCGAGCGTTATCTCCGCTACGTACTCTTTAGTATGCC
This sequence comes from Bacteroidaceae bacterium, assembly GCA_017462065.1. Taxonomy (GTDB): domain Bacteria; phylum Bacteroidota; class Bacteroidia; order Bacteroidales; family Bacteroidaceae; genus HGM04593. The sequence continues at coordinate 9,023 of JAFTRV010000101.1, read as the reverse complement.
CTTGCAGCTCCTCAATTCTTTTTGTGGCCTTGCCGGTACACAGTAGCAGCACGCCCGTCGCAAGGGGGTCGAGCGTTCCGGCATGCCCAACCTTGAAACGCTTTATTCCGAACTTGCGGCTAAGGTGATACCTCACCTTGTTCACAATCTGGAACGACGTCCAGGCGTAAGGCTTGTCTATGGCTATTATTTCTCCTGCAACGAAGTCCATTATGCGATAGTAAGGTTATGTCCGGTCAATAACAGGGCGAGAATCACTCCTCCTAATATAATTCTGTACCATCCGAAAGCCTTGAAGCCGTACTTGGTCACGAAATTTATGAAGAACTTTATCGCCAGCATGGCAACGACGAACGCTACTACATTGCCGACAATGAGAGTGCATGCGTTGTCCTTGAGAATCTGCATCCCGTCGGGCTCCATAAAAAGCTTGAGCATCTTGAACATGGTTGCCGCAAGCATCGTAGGCACCGCAAGGAAGAACGAGAACTCGGCCGCCTTCTTGCGTGTGAGCTTCTGTGCCATACCGCCGACAATCGTCGCCATGGAGCGTGAAACGCCGGGAATCATCGAGATGCATTGGAACATGCCTATCCAGAACGCTCGCTTCTCGGTCATCTCGGTCTTTTCGCTGCCGTTCTTGAATATCTTGTCGCAGAACAGCATGAATATTCCGCCGAGGATAAGCGTGGTCGCGACTACGGCGACACTCTCAAGCATAGCGTCAATCATGTCGCTGAACAGCAAGCCGAAGACTGCGGCAGGAATGAACGCAACGAAAAGTTTCCAATAGAAATCATATTTGTGCAGAAAACGCTTCAGCGGCGTGGCTCCATCAGGGACAGGGGCGTCGTTGAGCTTAAAGAACCTCTTCCAGTAGAGTACTACTACCGACAGTATCGCTCCGAATTGTATGATGAATGTGAATGCCTTTACGAACTCGGTACTTTCTACGCCCAATATGTTCTGTGTTATGATCATGTGCCCGGTAGAGGATACAGGCAGGAACTCGGTCAGTCCCTCGACAATGGCGATAATGATTGTTTCTAATATTGACATCTCTGCGGTTTCTTATTTGTCCGAACGGTTGTTATTTCTCTCTCTTCTTGAACATTATAGCGAAAATCACGAATAAAAAGCCAAAGAAGCAGATAGCCGGGGCTACTTTTATTCTTCTTACGCTGAATATCTCGGGCTCAAAATGTGTTTCAGTGGAGCCTGGGCCGCCCATTAGAATGAAGCCTGCCACGATTGCCGCAATGCCGATAATCAGCAGAATGTAATTCTGTTTGCTGAATGCGAATCTTGATTTGTCCATATATTTTTGAATTATCTTAGATGAAATAGAGGTCGTTGCGGCGCATACGCAAGAACCTGAGTACCGAAAAATAGGCGCATAGCATGCATATTGTCATTCCGAACAGTATTACGGCTGCTGCTACTAACGCAAGCTCATGCATTGGAAGATATGAGACGAAGCCCGGCTCTTTCTGTCCTATAAAATATACCCCCAAGGCAAGCAAAAGGTTTGCCGCAACCCCGGAAAAAACGCCTATCCACATGTTTTTTACTATGAAAGGCCTGCTTATGAAGCCCCATGTGGCTCCTACAAGCTTCATCGTGTGCAGCAGGAATCTTTTTGAATAGATCGACAGCCTTACAAGGTTGCCTATCAGCGACCATGAAATAAGTGTCAGAATTGCCAGCAATGCCAGCAGCATGATTCCGGCTCTTTGGATGTTGCTGTTTATGGTGTCGGCAAGTTCCTTGTGGTACAAAACCTCTTTGATGCCTTTCTTCTGCATAAGCGTCTTCTCAAAGGCCTCAAGCTCTTCGCTGTTCGAATACTCCTGTTTAAGGGTAAGCTCTATCGAGGCCTCGTAAGGGTTGTAGCCGAGAATCTCTGCCGGGTTGGCCTTGAGCGCTTTAGTCTCTTCGGCAAGGGCCTCCTCCCTTGAAATGTAAACGCTCTCCAGTACACGCTTGTCGCTGTCAAGGCTCTTCTTTAGTCTAAGAATTCCGTCTTCATCAAGGTTGTTGCTGACGACAACCGTTACACGCAGGTTCTGCTGTACCTCCTTTGCCAGTGATTTTGCTCCTATAAGCAGAATTCCCATAAGCCCCAACAGCAACAGCACTAAAGTGGTGCTGATGTATACGCTTATGGTCTGAACCTTAAAAAACTTATTTTTCATTCTCTAAAAAGTGCGGGGGAATTTTTGTTTTACGTGCCGGGCAACCCCGTTTTGTCGTTGTCAAGGCCTTTTTCCCCTTAATATGCTACAAAAATATACCATAATGAGCGATTTTGTTCTAAACTTTTCCGAATTTGTCTCAAAAAGCGTGTTTTATAGCATTTTTTAACATTTAGTGACTGGTAAAAATGGTAATTTTGCAGTTGCAGATGCTTTTATGAGGCGTTTTTAAGCATGCATTGACGTTTGTTTGTGAAGTATGACTTTTAAAAAATGAAAAATGAGCAAGTTGTGTCTTTCAAATGATAAGAAGATTGCCGGCGTGTGCGCCGGCGTTGCCGAGTTCTTCGGCTTGGATACGGCAACGGTGCGTTTAGTGTGGCTTGCGCTTGCTATTGTCGGTGTAGGCAGCCCTGTCCTGTTTTATATTCTCTTGTGGCTGCTGTTGCCCGGGGCGGACGGCGGAAAAATGAGCTACGAGGAGCGTATGAACAGAAGACTGCGTAAATGAAAACGTTGCGGGCTGCTTTTGATAAGCGGCCCGCAACGTTTGTGTATAGTCTCATTAATCGACGATTTCACCGAGCAATGTGGCGGCAGTGCTGCCGTTGATTCTTACCTTTACAAAGTCGCCGATCTTGTATCCTTTCCTGTCGAACACCGCTGTGCGGTTTTGTTCGGTACGTCCGTAGAACTGCTCTCTTGAACGTTTCGATATGCCCTCGATAAGCACCTCGTAAGTTTGTCCTATGCAGTTCTTGTTGTTCGCCGCCGAGCACTCCTGCTGCAAGGCGATAATCTCGTTGAGCCTGCGCACCTTTTCGCTTTCGTCAATGTCGTCCTTGAAGTGGCGGTGAGCGAATGTGCCGGGGCGGTCTGAGTACTTGAACATGAATGCGGCGTCGTAAGAGCAGTATCGCATCAGCGACAGTGTCTCCTGGTGGTCGGCTTCCGTTTCGCCGCAGTAGCCGGCTATAATGTCGGTGGATATGCCGCAGTCAGGCACTATGCGCCGTATCGCCTCTATCCTGTCAAGATACCATTCTCTTGTGTATTTCCTGTTCATGCTCCTGAGCATGTTGTTGCTGCCGCTCTGCACGGGCAGGTGAATGCTCTTGCATACGTTCGGCTCTTCGGCGATAACCTGCAGGGTCTCGTCACTCATGTCCTTGGGGTGAGACGTGGTGAAGCGTATGCGTGTCTGCGGGGCATGTCTTGCCACACGGCGCAAAAGCTCGGGGAACGTGATTGTTGTGCCGTCTTCTCCCTCGAACCTGTACGAATTCACGTTCTGTCCTAACAGGATAATCTCTTTGAAGCCTTTTGCGACCAAGTCGCTCGCTTCGTTGAGGATGCTCTGTATGTCGCGGCTTCTCTCTCTGCCTCGTGTATATGGCACTACGCAGTAGTGGCAGAAGTTGTTGCAGCCTCTCATAATCGAAATATACCCCGAAACTTTTCCGCTGCATATGCGCAACGGGATGACATCGTGGTATGTCTCTGTCGTTGAAAGCTCAATGTTCATGGCCGGGTGTCCGAGTTCGGCCTGAGCTATGAGTTCCGGCAACGACAGGTATGTGTCGGGGCCGGCCACGATATTTACTCCGTAGTTGTTTATAAGCTCTTCCTTTACTCTTTCTGCCATGCAGCCGACAACTCCAATAAGCGTCTTTTTGCCTTTGCGCATTGCGTTGAGCTGGTCGAGCCTGCCGTAAATCTTCTGTTCGGCATTGTCCCTTATCGAGCATGTGTTGAGCAGTATGAGGTCTGCCTCTTTTATCTCGTCGCATACGCTGTATCCGGCCACCTCCAGAATAGAGCCGATAACCTCGCTGTCGGCCACGTTCATCTGGCAACCGTATGTCTCAATGAATAGCTTTTTGTTGTTTTCCACAATTTCAGTCGGTTAAATTTTCTGCGAAGATACATATTTTATCAGAATAATTGTTCGCCGCCTCGACTATAATAGAAATATTTAGATATTATTAATTAATATTCGGAATTATAATTTGAAAATTTTTTGTTTTTCATTTACCTTTGTAACTTGATGCATGCAGCGCAACAGTTTTGAATATGAAAAGTGATAGTGTCATAATTATTCCGACATATAACGAGAAAGAGAATATCGAGAATATGATTCGTGCGCTAATGGCGCTTGAGCATAGTTTCGATGTCCTTGTTGTCGATGACGGCTCCCCCGACGGCACGGCCTCTATTGTCAAGGAGATGATGAATCTCTTTCCGGGCAGGGTGCATATAATCGAGCGTTCGGGAAAGCTCGGTCTCGGCACGGCGTATATCGCCGGTTTCAAGTGGGCTCTTGCTCAAGGCTACGAGTATATCTTCGAGATGGACGCCGACTTCTCGCACGACCCCAAATATGTGCCGCAACTCTATTCAGCCTGCGCCGACGACGGCTATGACCTCTCTATCGGCAGCCGCTACGTTTCGGGAGTGAATGTAGTGAACTGGCCTATGGGCAGAGTTCTTATGTCCTATTTCGCATCGAAATATGTACGTTTCATAACACGCTTGCCGGTGTATGACACTACGGCGGGTTTCAACTGCTATCGCCGGGAGGTGCTTGAGACTATTGAACTCGATAAAATACGCTTCAAGGGGTACGCATTCCAGATTGAGATGAAGTTCGCGGCCTACAAATGCGGCTTCTCAATAAAAGAGGTGCCTGTGATTTTCGTAAACAGGGTGCTCGGCACATCCAAAATGAGCGGAGGCATATTCAGCGAGGCCTTGATTGGGGTAATCAAGCTCAAGGTCGGAAGCTGGTTCCGTAAATATCCACAAAAGAAAAAGAACTGAAACGATGGCAAAGGATACAAACAAACAATTTGAAAGGGTGCTTGCGATATGCCGTGAGCTGTTCAGCAAGAAGTTGTACGACTACGGAGCTTCGTGGCGTATAATGCGTCCCGAATCGCTGACAGACCAGATATTCATCAAGGCAAAACGTATACGTACGCTTGAGACGGGCGCGGAGAATCTTGTCGGTGAGGGCATAAATTCCGAGCTTATCGGTATTGTCAATTATGGCCTTATATCATTGGTGCAGCTCGACTTGGGCTACTCCGACAATTGCGATATCACTCCCGACGAGGCAATGGCACTGTACGACAAGAAGGCGGAGCTTACCCTCGAACTGATGAAAAAGAAAAACCATGACTATAACGAGGCGTGGCGAGGAATGAGAACCACCTCGTATACCGACCTTATCCTCACGAAGATATGGCGCACAAAGCAAATCGAGGAGCTTGGCGGAGCGACAAAGGTTTCCGAGGGCGTCGATGCCAACTACATGGATATGATAAACTATGCGGTTTTCGGTTTAATAAAGAATGGGCTTGCCGACTAAGAGAAATATAGTCTTTACGCTGCTGGCGAACGTCTGCCGTGTAGTGCTGGCATTGGTGATGGTGCTGTCGGGCTTTGTGAAAGCTGTAGACCCTAAAGGCACCATGTACAAGCTGCAGGAATATGCCGATGCGTTCTCTTTGGATTTCCTTACCGGCGATTGGCTGCTTTTCATTGCCATTGTATTGGCTGCGGTAGAATTTCTTGTGGGCGTTTTCCTGCTCATGGGCGTATATCGCAAGTTCGTGGCGACGGTGGTCCTGCTCATCTTTGTTTTTTTCACGCCGTTCACTCTTTACGTGGCGATTGCCGACCCGGTTGCCGACTGCGGCTGTTTCGGCGATGCGTTCGAAATGAGCAATGAGGCAAGCTTCCTGAAAAATCTCTTCTTGTTTGCCTTGGCCGTTGTCACATTCTTGGGACGCAGACGTTTCTTGCCTAACATAAGCTCCAAGAACAGGTGGATGGTGGTGCTTTTCTCAATCTTCTACATCTCGCTTGTCGAGGGCGTAAGCCTTTCCGAAATACCTGTCGTCGATTTCCGCCACTACGCTGTAGGAAATAACCTCAGGGAGCTCGTTCAGGGCGAGCCGGGCGTCTACAGGCTGCTGCATACGTACAGAAAGAACGGCGAGTCGCATGAGTTCTCGCAGGACAGCTTGCCCGACGATACTTGGGAGCATGTCAGCACACGTTCGGAACTCGTTGCCGAAGGCCGCAAGCCTGTTGTGGGCGATTTCTCTATTCTTGAATGGGAGAGCGACAACGACGTGGCCGACGACATCCTCTCAGACACCGGGCGTGTCTTTGTGCTTGTAGCGGAATTTGTCAATGAGGCGTCGGTCGGCAGGGTAGACAAGATAAACGACCTCTATGACTATTGCCTCGAGAACGGGCTGCCGTTCTATGCGGCTACGGCATCGGACGAGGATGAAATAGAGCTATGGCGTAAGCGTACCGGAGCGGAATGTCCTATTTATTGGGCCGACAATATGCTGCTGAGAACTATGGTGCGTGCCAATCCTGGCGTGCTTCTTCTGAGGAATGGCGTAATTGAGGGGAAATGGAATGTCGCCAACATGCCCGAGGTCCATGAGATAATGTCGTCCGGTGCAGGCGATGACAGACGTAATGGGACAGAGATGAGGGGATTGCGTTTCTGGGCTCTCTTCTTTGTTGTGCCGCTTGCGTTCATAGTATTGCTCGACCTGCTTACTGGCCGCAAGAAAAAGGAAAAGCCGGCCGAGGCGGAAGCTGCGGGTACAATGGAAAATAATACAGCGATTGATGAATGAATTTTGTGCAATACATATAACACTTAATATAAACCTTAAATTTTAGAAAAATGAGAAAGAACATTGTTGCCGGAAACTGGAAGATGAACATGAATCTTCAGGAGGGTATCGCTCTTGCAAAGGAGCTTAACGAGGCTTTGACAGCAGACAAGCCGAACTGCGACGTAGTAATCTGCACTCCGTTTATTCACCTTGCATCAGTAACTCCCATCGTTGATGAGGCTCTTATCGGCGTTGGTGCTGAGAACTGCGCGGACAAGGTATCAGGCGCATACACAGGTGAGGTCTCTGCTTCTATGGTGGCATCAACAGGCGCTAAGTATGTTATTCTTGGTCACTCTGAGCGTCGTGCATACTACGGCGAGACTCCCGAGATTTTGAAAGAGAAGGTACAGCTTGCTCTCGCTAACGGCCTTACTCCTATCTTCTGCATCGGCGAGGTGCTTAAGGAGCGTAATCAGGGTATCCAGAATCAGGTTGTGTACGAGCAGCTCGCAGGCTCTCTCTACGATTTGTCAGCTGAGGACTTCTCTAAGATCGTGCTTGCTTATGAGCCGGTATGGGCTATCGGTACAGGCTTGACAGCTACTCCGGAGCAGGCTGAGGAGATACATGCGTACATCCGTTCTACTATTGCCGAGAAGTATGGCAATGAGGTTGCTGAGAATACTTCAATTCTCTATGGCGGCAGCTGCAAGCCAAGCAACGCAAAGGAACTTTTTGCTAATCCTAATGTCGATGGCGGCCTTATCGGCGGCGCAGCTCTCAAAGTCGCAGACTTCAAGGGTATCATCGACGCATTCAAGTAATTTGATGAAGCGAGTTTCACTTTTGATATCAATATTGTTCTGTGCCCTTATCGCAAGGGCGCAGAACAATATCGTTCACGAACTTGAGACCGACCAACCCGGAAAGGGTGTCGTGAGGATAAACCAGCCTGAGCGTCTTTTCGACCTCATGGGCTCTATGGTGACTATCGACGGCAAGAAACCCGAGATTGAGGGCTATCGTGTCATGGTCTATTCGGGAAACAATTCCGGCAAGGCTCGTGACGAGGCCAACGCAATGGCTGAATATATGCGTACCCGTTTCCCGGGCGCCGAGGTGTATGTGGTTTTCGAGCCGCCTATACGCTCATGCCTTTATGGTGACTATCGTACCCGTGAAGAGGCCGAAGCTGTCATGTATAAACTGAAGGCGACCCGAAAGTTCAAAGAGATTTCTGTAAAGAAATGCTTGATTAACCTGCCTTATTAAATATTTCAAGTGCAATGGATACCGAGGAGAGAGAAAAGAGAATCGAAGGCCTTAAGGAGTGTTGCGGCAACATGCTCAGGCTCATGGGCGAGGATGTCGGGCGAGAAGGACTTGTGAAGACCCCTGAACGTGTGGCGCGCGCCATACTCGACACTACGGCCGGTTACAATGAAGACCCTGAGGCGATTTTGCGAGGAGCAATGTTCAAGGAGGATTACAGCCAGATGGTGATAGTCAAGGACATCGACTTCTATTCGCTTTGCGAGCATCATATATTGCCGTTCTTCGGTAAAGTGCATGTCGCTTATATTCCTAACGGTTACATAACCGGCCTTAGCAAGATAGCCCGTGTAGTCGAGGTTTTTTCTCGCCGTCTGCAGGTGCAGGAGAGATTGACGCTGCAAATAAAGGAGTGCATACAAAAGACTCTTAACCCGCTCGGCGTAATGGTCGTTGTCGAGGCGCAGCATCTGTGCATGCAGATGCGAGGCGTGAAAAAACAGAACTCCGTTACTACGACTTCCGATTTCTGTGGAGCTTTCAACCAGGCAAAGACTCGTGAGGAATTCATGAACCTGCTCCGCAACAGATGACTCATGTGCCCGGCGCCATTCTGTGCGTAAGCGAAGAATAATCGGTCGTTCAGCCTCTCTGTTATTCTTTATGCAAATATTGAATGGCAGGACACGAAATAAGGCAGGTTGCATCATTTGATGCAACCTGTTTCTATTATATGGCTGTTCCGTTTTTCCGTTATACCTTATTAATTAACGCGAGTTCGATATAAGAATTTTAATTTGTATTAAAATTAACTCATTGAAAATTAGGAGAATAGCGATAATTGTTGTAACTTTAGGTTGCAATAAAAAGATTTACAACACCTTACCGCTATGTTCTCCGAGGATAA